>JAOTUO010000303.1 GCA_029863845.1 Myxococcales bacterium | reverse complement strand
CGACGTTCGCAACCCTTACGTCGATCCGATCAATCTGGTTCAGGTCGAGTTGTTGCACCGGCTGCGCGGGTCGGGCGGGGACGAGCGGCTGCGCGACGCGCTGCTGGTGACCATCAACGGCGTGGCCGCCGGGATGCGCAATACGGGGTAGAGCTCAGAGCTTGCCCGAACGACGCCAGGGGGCCCCTTCTTCGATATCGCTCTTTATTGAATGGTGTACTGGTCCAGCGATCATGAAGCTCTTGACCCCTGCCCGTAGCCGCCTCACTTACAAGTAGTTACCGTGCCTCCGCACGGCTCGCCTCCGGAGTCCGATTCTAGGCTTCTCATCGCCGTGGGACGCAAGTTCGCGCGTCACGTGACCCGGCACGGTCCGACCGGCGCTTACCAAGGAACTCCTAAACGCGGGCGCAGAGGGAACCCGACATTTCGTCGAAATGAACCCTGGCTATCCTTATTAGTAGGCGAGCACCTTCGTGCACCGGCGGCGGGACACCTTTCCCGCCGCCTCCACTATGTGCGCCCGGCACGGGCGCCCTCTTGGAGGTGCAAGTCCTCCCGGGACCTGGCCACAGGGACCGAACGGAAGCGCAAGGGCGGAAGGGTGACCGACCGTCCGGAGGAAGCGTGGAAGGCAACTCATGGGCCGACGAACAGAAACCGGATACAAGGCGCTGCTGACCAGGGCGAGCGGGCATAGGACCGCGAAGCTCTCGTGGCCAACGGGACGCGGCGTAGATCCGGCGGTCGTGTGAGGACGGAGTGCGTTCTTACCCGGGGAGACCTCGCCTTGCGCTTGAAAGAGCGACGCACGGTCAGCGTGCGGAGCGAGGAGTCAGCAGCGGCCGTAGTAGTCGTCGGTGTGGCGGCGAAGGGCCAAACGGAAGGGAGAGCGAGACGAGCGGAGACCTCGAAGGGGCACGGCCCCAGATGACCGGGCAACTGGAGCTCCCGCTGGAGACCGAGGGTGAAGCCCGACAGTCACAGCGGAGCGGGGAAGCCCCGACGGCGGTGTCCGGTACCGAACGCTCGGGAGCGAGCGGCCTGATGGAGCGGGTGCTGGCGCGCCCGAACATGCTGGCCGCGTTGAAGCGAGTACGGAAGAACAAGGGCAGTCCCGGCATCGATGGGGTGACGGTGGACGAGTTGCCGGACTGGCTGCGGGAGCACTGGGTGCGGGTCCGCGAGGAGCTACTCGCGGGAACGTACCGGCCCCAGCCGGTCCAACGACAGCTCATCCCGAAGACGGGCGGCGGCCAGCGTGCGCTCGGCATCCCGACGGTGCTCGACCGTCTGATCCAGCAGGCCGTGTTGCAGGTCCTGCAGCCGCAGTTCGACCCGTCCTTCTCGGAGCACAGCCACGGTTTTCGGCCTAGTCGCCGTGCGCACGATGCCGTGCGCGAGGTGCAACAGTACGTCCAGGCTGGACGCCGCTGGGTGGTGGACGTGGATCTGAAGAGTTTCTTCGATCGCGTCAACCACGACGTGCTGATGGGGATGTTGTCGAAGCGAATCGCGGACAAGACGGTCTTGGGGCTCATCCGCAGCTACCTCGAGGCGGGCGTCATGGCCAACGGGGTGGTCGTGGATCGGCACGAGGGGACGCCACAGGGCGGCCCCCTGTCGCCGTTGCTTGCAAACGTGCTGCTCGACGTCGTGGACAAGGAGTTGGAAAGGCGCGGCCATGCGTTTTCTCGGTACGCAGACGATTGCAATGTCTACGTGCGGTCGGAGCGGGCCGGGCAACGGGTGATGCGGCTGCTTCGGCGGTTGTACGCCCAGCTCCACCTTCAGGTCAACGAGAAGAAGAGCGCGGTGGCACCGTCGCTCTCCCGTCAATTCCTGGGCTTCGCGTTGTGGGTGGCTCCGGGGCGACGGGTGAAACGCAAGGTGTCGCGCAAGGCCCTCGAGGTGTTCAAGAGACGGGTCCGGTGGCTGACACGCCGGACCCGTGGGCAGAGTCTCGCTCAGGTGATCGAGCGTCTCCGGGCGTATCTCGTCGGATGGAAAGCTTACTTCCGTCTGGCGGACACCCCGGGCGTCTTTTCCCGCCTGGACGAGTGGATACGCCACAGGCTGCGCGCGATCCAACTCAAGCACTGGCGGCGAGGTCTTACGATCTACCGGGAACTCCGCGCTCGTGGGATGTCCCATGAGACGGCTCGGCAGATCGCGGCCAACAGCCGTCGGTGGTGGCGGAACTCGCGCTACTTGCTCAACGCCGCTCTTCCAATCCGTTTCTTCGACGAGTTGGGCCTGCCCCGGCTCGCCGCGTGACCTCAACTTTCCGAACCGCCGGATGCGGACCCGCTTGTCCGGTGGTGTGGGAGGGGATCGGCCGGGACAACTCCGGCCGCCCCTATCCCGATCTGCGCTAGGCTCGATGGAAACGGGCGTCGTTGGCGCCAGGCGAGTGCCGCCCCTCTCACCTTGCGTGCGCGGAGCACAAGCCGCCCTCATCCCCGACGCGTCGGGTCCGGTGAGGCTTGGGCACGCGGCGGGAGCGATTCCTCGCACCCGACCCGGCATTACGAGAACTATCCGCCGCAGACGAACTTCAGCGGGCAGGAGAGCCGGACCGCTACGGGACCGTCACCGCACTTCTTCACCGCCTGGCGGCACTCGGCCAGCGCCTTCGGCGTGATGCACGTGTCGCCGATGCTGAATCCCATGCAGGGCGGGGATCCTCCCGCCTGGGTCTCGAAGATCGCCTCGGCGTGCATGACGGCGTCCGCCACGGCGAGATCGGCCTGACCTCCGGGAGAGCTCTGGAAGTCCGCTGTCATCCCGAACGTGACGGCGACGAGCAGCGCCGCGAAGATCACGGCGAGGCGCGGAGATCTGAATCGGATCGGTCTCTTCATGATGTTTCCTCCCCTTCGGCCGGCGCGGCAGGCGCTCGAAGCCTGACCCGAGCCAATCCTAACAAATCAGTGAGAACGGGTAAATCGCAGGGTTGATCGGGAGATGTCCGTGCCAGACGGGGGCGTCGTCTCTTGCGGACTCGACCTGTTCTCGCGTCGTACATTTCGGGGCGGCAGTGCGGACATCCGCAAGAGGACGTGCTGCTAGAATCGTGGCCGTTAGCGATCGGAGGACGGAATGCAGCCAGGTCGTTCGTCACGCATCTCCTTCGTGCTGGTCATCGCCTTGATGGGCCTGCCGCTCGCGCACGCCGGCTCTCTGGAAGGAACGTGGCGGCTCGTCGACCAGCGCTACGAGCGCGGCGGCTACAACTTCGTGAAAGACGACGAGCCGTTCGTCTTGGAGCTGACGGCCACGGGTGAGCGGCTCGGGGGCCGGCTGAGCTGGCACGAGGGTCAGCAGGCGGAGTGGCCCGCGTATCCCACGCCGAACGGGCCGGCGACGCTGCACGACATGCACGTCCAGCGCTCGCTCGACGGCGAGAGCGCCACCGCCACCTACCGCGTGGAGCCGTCGGTGGACGACGACACGTGGCTCGTCGTCAAGGAAGAGTACCGGCTGGCGGAAGGCGACCGGATGGAGAGCACCATGGAGATCCGCTTCGAGCGGAACGGGAAGGTCTCCGGAGGGTTCACCTGGAAGCGCACGTTCGAGCGGGAGGCGGGGCCGTGAGGGGCGCCTCGAGGCTCGCGCTGGTTGCCTTCTTCTTCGTCTCGCTCGCCGCCGCTTCGCCGCTGCTTGCGCAGACCGTCTCCGGCGTCGCCTTCGACGATGCCGACGGCGACGGCCTGCGCGACGCGGGCGAGGCGCCCATCGCCGGCGTCTCCGCGCGCCTCTACGGGCAGCTCGACGCGGGAGGCACCTTCGACCAGACGGTCGCCACCGCGGCGGACGGCGTCATCCAGTTCTCGCCCGGCAACGGCTGTTACTTGCTGCAAGTCACGGACCCGAGCGGCTGGCGTCGCTCGCCGGCGCGGTTCGACCTGCGCGCGCAAGGGTCCCCCGGCTACACGCACCCCGTCGGACTGCGCCGCTTCGGCGGCAGCCCGCAGCTTCTCGACGAGCTGCTCACGGGCTCGTTTCGCTACACCTCGATCGGCGACTCCATCGCGTGG
This sequence comes from Myxococcales bacterium, assembly GCA_029863845.1. Taxonomy (GTDB): domain Bacteria; phylum Myxococcota_A; class UBA9160; order UBA9160; family SMWR01; genus JACZXC01. The sequence continues at coordinate 938 of JAOTUO010000303.1, read as the reverse complement.
AACTGGAACTCCTGCTTCGACACGTCGTCATTCTGGTACAGCCAGCAGATTCAGAGCCGGCTCGGCTGCGTCGTGCCGACGGCGACCGTCTCGCTCGACGAGTCGGCGATCAAGGGGGAGCACACCGACGACCTGCTCGTCGATCAGGCGGGCGAGCTCAACAACGTCTTCCGCGTCATCGACGCGAGCCCGCAGCTCGTCACGATCTCGATGGTCGGCAACGACCTGCTCGACGACGAGCCCGCGTCCGCGACGCCGACGCAAGGAGAGATCAACCGCTTCGTCGAGGAGCTGATCGACTCCCGCTCGAACCTGCAGGAGGTGCTGTCGGCGCTCGTCTCGGAGCTGCCGAACGCGGAGATCGAGCTCAACACGCTCTACGACAATCTCTCGTACAACTGCAGCGGCGGACAGTCGAATCAGCTCCACGACGAGTGGATTCCGATCTTGAATCAGATTCTGCGCGACGTTGCCTGGGGGCAGGCCCGCCGCGTCACGAACGCCGAGGTGAACGCCGAGTTCGCGCGGGCGGACCTGAGCGGCGCATGCACCGGATTCGAGGACGAGATCTGCCAGTTCCTCGACGGGATCCATCCCCGGCACACCGGCTACGAGATCATCCGCGAGAAGCTGTGGGAGGCGCTCGACGGCGTGAGCCTCGGGCCGAAGGACGCCCTGGGCGCGACGTCGATCACCGATGCCGACCACGGCTACCTGCGCCACGCGATCCGGCTCCTGCCGACGGACTGGTCCGTGCTTTCGGGTGCGTCGGTGATCATGCCGGTCGCCGCCCTCGACGACGACGATGGCGGCGCGGCCGCGTCGGTCACGCTCGGCATCGGCAGCGAGGAGTTCCGCCTGTCGGGATTCCCTGACTGGTACGACGAGTTCGTCCCGGTCAAGGTCATCGCCGGCGTGCGCTACCGCACGAGCGGCTC
>JAOTUO010000028.1 GCA_029863845.1 Myxococcales bacterium | reverse complement strand
GGCCGAGGCGGTCGCGGAGCTGCTGGCACGCGACGACGGGGCGCTGAGCCTGGTGGCGGTGGTGTACGGCGCCGACGCCATCCCGGATGCGCGGCTGGCCGCGCTGCTCCGCAACGACCGCGCTCCCGACGTGCGGGCGGCCGCGGTCGCCATCCTCCTGCGACGCCGGGGGATCGCCGCCCTCGCGGACGCGACGCCGGCTCTCTTCGATCCCGATGGGGGGGTGCGAGGCGAGGCGGCGCTCCAGATCGCGGCGCTGGGCCCCGAGGCCGTGCCCGCGCTCATCGCGCTGGTCCCCGGCCGCCCGGCCGAGGATCTCACGGGCGTGTTGGCGGCCCTGCGCTGGGCGGGCGGCGACGGCATGGCCGCCGTGCTCGACATCGCCGACAACCACCCGGACGAGAAGGTGCGCAACCTGGCCCGGGTCACCCTCGGCCGCGCCCCGAAGCACTAGGGGGCCACCTCAGAGGGGAATCCAGTGCAGCGGGGTCGCGGCGACGGCGAGGCCCAGCCTCCGCTCCGCGGGATCGACGAGCACGCAGTCGCTTGCGGGCGAGCCGCCCGTGAGCGCGCGCACCAGGCTCTCCGCGTTCACCGGCGAGGCCGCGCGCAGCGACTTCTCGATCGCGGCGCCGCGATCGGCGGTTGCCGCCACGAGCAAGCCGGCTTCGGCGCGCCGCACGCGCCTCTCGGTGCCGGCCACGTCGATCGCGGCCAGCTCGCCGGAAGCGTCGGCGAGGAGCAGCGTGGCCCGGCCTCCCGCCGGGCGCCCCACACACCACTCGAGGGCGGCGCCGACAGAGTCGAACTGCTGGAGGCAATCGCGCACCAGCAGTGCCGCCGGCGCCGCGCAGTCGCCCGGCTCGTCGGCCGCAAGCGAACAGACCAGCGCGAGACCCCGGTCGTTCACGCCGGCGAGCCCGGACGTGAGCCACGGGCGGGTGAGCTCCAGGGACCCGAAGCCGCCGTCGGAGAGTATCCGCCGTACGATCGCTTCGCCCGCGACGCTGCGCGCGAGGAACGTCCTCCCCGGGTCGCCCGAGGCGACGGCCGCGAGGCCCTCGCTTGCGGCCGGCGCCGAGCCCGCGCCGTGTTCGCGGGCGAGCCGGCGGGCCAGCCACAGACGCGGCACGCCGGCACCGCGCGCCAGGCCCTGGAGCGCCTCGGCTTGATGAGGAAAGTAACGCTGCATGTCGCGGGCCACGCGAGCCGTGGCCCGGTCGCAGAGGCCGGCGCGGAGAAGCAGGCGCTCCCACCCCGGAAGGCTCGCAAACCGGGCGCGCAGCAGCGCGCGGCAGGCGCGGCCCTGGTCGAGGCCGATGTCACGCGGAGCCCCCGTGCACTCGATCGGCGCCGGCCGGCTCACACGGTCAACGCGAAGAGCGGCCGGCGAGGGGGAGCACCTCGTTGAGCGAGCCCGTGCGATAGCCCTCGAGGTCGAGCGAGACCCAGCGGAAGCCCAGCGGCTTGATGGCGGCGACGATGGCCGAGGCCGTCGCGGGGTCGAGGGCGCGCGGAAGCTCGCTCGGCTCGATCTCCACGCGGGCCAGGGGACCGTGGTGCCGGAGTCGCACCTGCCGGAAGCCCAGGCCGCGCAGCCGCTCCTCACCCTCCTCGACCTGGCGCAGGCGCTCGCGCGTCACCTCGGTGCCGTAGGGAAGCCGCGAGGAGAGGCAGGCGGACGCCGGGAGGTCGGCGGTGGGGAGACCGGCCGCACGGGAGAGCCAGCGAACCTCCTGCTTCCCGAGACCCGCCTCGAGCAGCGGCGAGAGCACGTCGTGCTCGGCGGCGGCGCGGTGTCCCGGACGGAAGTCCCCGGTGTCGTCGGCGTTCACCCCGTAGGCGACGGCGTCGAAGCCCAGCTCCGCGCGCAGGTCTCCGAGCACGCGGAAGAGCTCGGACTTGCAGTGGTAGCAGCGGTCGGGACGGTTGGCCCGGTAGTCGCCGCTCTCCATCTCGTGGGTCTCCACGAAGCGGTGGGGGATGCCGAACTCCGAGACGATCCGCTCCGCCATGGCGCGGTGGCTCGCCGGGTAGGAGGGCGACGCCGCGGTCACGGCGAGCGCGTCCCGTCCCAGCGCGCGGTGCGCCGCCCAGGCCAGGTAGCTCGAGTCGACCCCGCCCGAGAACGCGACCAGGATGCGCCGTCCGGCGCCGAGCGCATCCCGGAGCATCGCCTCTTTTCGTTGCAGTTCCGGGGAGATGGAGGACACCGCACCACTGTACGGAGCCCCCTCGCGAGGGTCAAGCCACGCGCGGCGCGACCCGGCGTGGGGAGATGCCGTGCTCCGGACTATCCTGCTCGCGAGGGGGGGGTGGTGAACAAGCTCCGCGTCGGTCTCGTGTTCGGAGGGCGCTCGGTCGAGCACGCGGTGTCCGTCGCCTCGGCCACGTCGATCCTGAGCGCCCTCGATCCCGCGCGTTACGACGTCTCGCTCGTCGCCATCGACGAGGACGGTCGCTGGCACCTCGGAACCCCGGCGCTCACGCCCGGGGCCACGGTGAAGGGCGAGGAGGTGAGCCTCCCCGCGGCCCCGGGCGAGCACACGCTCGTGTCGACCTCGAAGAACGCGGTGGGGCGCGCGTTGAAGCTGGACGTCGTCTTTCCCATCGTGCACGGCCAGGGCGGCGAGGACGGGGCGCTCCAGGGCCTGCTCGAGCTCGCCGCCGTGCCCTACGTGGGCTCGGGCGTGCTCGGCTCGGCCCTCCAGATGGACAAGGACGTCGCCAAGCAACTGCTCGCCGCGGCCGGCCTGCCCGTGGTGCCCTGGCAGCGGGTGCGCAAGCCCGAGCTGCGGCGAGACCCCGCGGCGCTGGCCCAGCGCCTGCTCGCGCAGCTCCCGCTGCCGGTCTTCGTGAAGCCCGCGAACCTCGGCTCCTCGGTCGGCATCTCGAAGGTCACCGCGGCGGACGCGCTCGTCCCGGCGCTGAACGAAGCGGCGCGCTACGACGAGAAGATCCTCGTCGAGCGGGGGATCGATGCCCGCGACGTGGAGGTCGCCCTCCTCGGCAACGATCCGGTCGAGGCCTCGGTACCGGGCGAGATCCGAACCCCGCACGCCTTCTACGACTACGACGCGAAGTACCAGGACGGGGCGACGGAGCTGCTGGTTCCCGCGCCCGTCGACGACGAGCAGGCGCGGACGCTGCAACGCATCGCGTGCGAGGCCTTCCGCGTGCTCGAAGGCTCCGGCCTCGGGCGCGTGGACTTCTTCCTCGAGCGCCACACCGGCGAGATTTTCGTGAACGAGGTGAACAGCCTGCCGGGGTTCACCGAGGGCTCGATGTTCCCGCGGCTGTGGGAGGCCTCGGGACTCCCCTATGCGGCCCTCATCGACCGCATCATCGAGCTCGCGCTCGAGCGGCACCGCGGAAAGGCGAGTCTCGAAACCCACTACCGCCCGGCGTGAGCGGCGGACCCGGGTTCCGGCGACGGAGCTACTTCTTGATCACGTAGCCGAGGGCCCGGAGCTGCTCGAGCTTCATCTCGTCGAGCTCGACCTCGGGGGGCGCCACGCCCCACGGGCTCTCCGCGTTGGCGAGATACTCGTCGGCCTTCGCCTTCAGCCGCGCCACCGGCTCGGGCACCCCGTCGCCCTCCGCGATCAGGTTGCTCGCGTCTTCGGGATCCGCGGTCCGATCGAAGAGCTCGAGCCCCTTGGGGTTGTTGACGTGCAGCATGAGCCGCCACGCGTCGTCGGTCACCGAGACGATGGGGTAGCTCGGCATCTTCGGGTTGCCCCAGAAGCGGTCCAGCTGGGCGAAGATCGTCCGGTTCGCGAGCGACTCGGCCCCCTCCGCGCCTTCGAGGCCACCCGCAGCCATTACCAGCGGCAGCACGGAGACACCGTCGGCGCCGGGCAGCGGCGGCAGGCCCACCAGGTCGAACAGCGTCGGCCAGATGTCCACGTTCGCGACCGTCTCCTCGACGACGATGCCCGGATCGAGCAGGAACGGCAGCGAGATGACGAAGGGAACGTCGGCGACCTCGATGTAGAGGTTCTTGGCGTGTCCCTCCCGCCCGTGCTCCCGGAAGGCCTCGCCGTGGTCGGAGGCGATGGCGATCACGGTCTCGTCCAGCAGGTCGAGCGACTCGAGCTTCTCGACGAGCGAAGCCAGGAGGCGGTCGGTCCAGAGGACCGACTGGTCGTAGACATCCGAGTAGCTCGTGCCGAACTGGGCCGAGGACGCGTCGTAGAGGTACTGGTGGGCGTCCATGAAGTGGAGATAGAGGAAGAAGCGCTCGCGACCGAAGTTGTCGAGGAAGGCGGCTGCCGACTGGATCAGGTCCTCGTCGGAGCCCAGCAGCGGATGGGAGGAGGGGTTCGCGCGCTGGATCTGGGCGCGCTCGCGACCGGCCTTGGGTCGCATGTACACCTCGAAGCCCTGCGCGAATCCGAAGTTCGGGGCGACCCAGCCGTTGCGCCAGATTCCCGCCGTGCGGAAGCCCGCCGCCTGGAAGACCTCGGCGGGCAGCGTGGCCTCTTCCGGGACGACGTGGTTGTAACGGAGCAGGCCGTTGTTTGCCGGGAGCGTGCCCGTCCACAGCGACGCCATGGAGGTCTTGGTCCAGCTCGACTGCGAGAGCACGCGCCCGAAGCGGATCCCGTGCTTCGCCAGATCGTCCAGTGTCGGGCTGGTGGGACGCTCGTAGCCGTAGGCGCCGAGGCGGTCGGCCCGCAGCGTGTCGATCAGCACGAACACGACGTTGACGTCGTCGCGCTCCTTCAGCGCTGCGATCGCCTCGACGCTCTCCCTGGAGCGCGAGGGCAGCTGCACCTCGAACTGGCTCGCGACCGCGATCACGAGCAGGATCCCCGCCCCCACGAAGTACGGCCACGGGGACTCGAGCCACCGCCGAAACATGGTTCTCCGACCTCCGGACCGCGGAGCCTAACAGCCGCACCCGCGACAAAAAAGAGGCGGCCGCCCCGATCGGGACGGCCGCCTGGATCAGGCGAATCGGCTGCGACCTACTTGCGCATCCGATGCCGGCCGAGCACCACGAGGCCGGCGATTCCCGAGCCGATGAGCAGGAGCATGCCCGGCTCCGGAACGAAGTGCAGCCTGACGACGCCCCACACGGCCAGGAAGTTGTTCGGCGGGGCCAAGCTCGTCTTGGTCAGGATGGGCGTCACGACCTGGATCACGCCGGAGCCCTGCGCCGTGTTGCTCGTCCCCGAGGCAGGGCCGTGCACGAAGCCCGACTCGGTCCGCGTCGTATGGATCGTGTACCGGTTGGTGATGACGCCACCGACGGTCAGCGTGATCCGGTTCGGGTTGCCCGAAATCACCGCCGCACCGAGGGTCCACGGGGCGTTCACGTTCGAGAGCTTGAGGCCCCCGCCCTTGGAGAACGTGTTGACGGTGATCGTCCCGCCGATCCCGGCGCCGAGGGTGCCGTTCTTGGTGACGGGAATCGGCAGGTAGTTGCTACAGCCCGGCAGCAGGATGCACTGCTGCAAGCGCGCGGCCTGCGGCAGAATGCCGAGGCCGGTCAGCGTGTTCTGCGTGCCCAGCGGCGGTCCGCCCGAGATTCCATTGAGCGTGCCGCGGGGGAGCGGGATCGGCCGTGCGGGGTCGATCCTCAGGCTGACGAGCGTCGGGGTCTCCGGGTCCGTCTGGAACGCCGTGCCGGTCATGGTGATCCCGCCGCCGGGCAGGCGGAGCGTGCTCAGGTGAGCACCGCCACCCGAGCCGTTGACCGTGGCGACGCCGCTGCCGAAGCCCTTCCACGTGTTGCGCTGGAAGTCACCGATGTAGAGGCGATACGTGCCATCGTAGTTCAGCGTGGCCGCGGTGGCCGTGCCGGCCAGGCTCGTGACCAGGAACAGGGCCAACAGCGCGGCCCCCGTGATACCTAACAACTTGCGCATGAGACTCTCCTCCGATCTGGGCTCGGCTCGCAGCGATTCCTGGATTCCCCACCTCTCGAACTCTCGAACGGGAACCCGGGTCGAGCCGCAGCCTCCAGTGTTCGGTGATAAGGGGTGCAACTCCGATGCCAACTTCCACGATTGGCAAATGACCGGCTAAGTCCCTGATATCGCGGGCGTGGGCGCGCCGGGCGCCGGGCGCTCCCGGCTGGGCGCGCTGCACGGAAGAAAAAGTTTTCCACTATTTTGGAAATCCCTTGGAGTGCCGCGGGCTTCGGCCCTCGCCCGAGGCCGGGCCGCATGGAACGCCCGAACGAAAAGGAGCGGCCAGCCCGCAGGGGCTGGCCGCTCTCATTTCGAGGGTCGATCGAACGCGCCTAGCGGCGCATCCGGGATCGGCCGAGCATCACGAGGCCGCCCACGCCCGAGGCCAGGAGCAGGAGCATGCCGGGCTCGGGGACGAAGTGGAGCCTCAGGATGACGGGCACCGCCAGCTTCGCGGACGGCGGATCCTCAGTCGTCACCACGCGGTTGGGAATCACCCACTGGATCACGCCCGACTCGGCGGCCGTGCTCGACGTGCCCGAGGCCGGACCGTGGACGAAGCCCTGGACGGTCACGGTCGCGTTCGTGTTGGGGATGAGGGTGAGGCCGCCGTTCGGCGTACGGTTCGTGCTCACGTCCTTCATGCTGGCGAGCCCGATCGTCCACGGGTTGAACTCGAGCGAGATCTTGACGCCGATCCCCTTCGAGAAGGTGTTCACGGTGGCGGTCCCGCCGATCCCGGCGCCGCGCGTGAAGGGCGGGCCGGCCAGCGGGTAGGCGATCGGGACCGGCAGGTAGTTGCCGCAGCCCGGGAGCAGGAGGCAGATCCTCATGATGCCTCCCAGCACCATGCCGTTGGGAGACAACGGCCCGGGGTGCCCGCCGAGGCTGCCGCTGCTGGGTAGCCGGGGGGTCCCGGTCACGCTGACGATGGCCGCCTGCTGGGGATCCGTGACGTTGATCACCCCGGTCCCGCTGAGCGTGTTCGCGCCGAAGTGGATGCTGTCGATGTGGTCGCCGGTCCCGGTCGTGGTCCCCACGCCCGTGCCGGTCACGGTGATGGGACCGAGAGTGCCCATGTCGACCGTCAGGGTGCCGGACCAGTCGACGACCTTCGCCTGACCCGTGGAGGCGACACCCAGGGCCAATGCGGCGGCCCCAACGAGGCATAACAGCTTGCGCATCGAAATCTCCCTTGTCGATCACCCGCGAATCGCGCGCGAGTATACCCCCCCGCGACCTCGGGTCGTAGAAAACTGACCCACGGTCTTGCAACTAGGATGCCAAGCTGCCGAGCCGGGGGATCACCTCCGTAAGTGGCTACCACGCGGCAGGAATCGCAAGCCGGACGCAACGGCGAACCGGTTTGCTTGCAGGTTCCGCGGAAAACATTTTCCTATTTGCGGAAAATACCGGACGCGCGGAAAGTCCCCGCGGGGAAGAACAGCCGGCCGGCAGCGCCCGGCCCGGCCGGTTTCGTGCTGCGTCTACGGGCGCATGCGGTGACGCCCGATCACCACCAGACCCGCCACTCCGGATCCGAGCAGCAGGATCACGCCGGGCTCCGGGAGGAAGTGCAGCTTCAGGATTCCCAGGAGCGCCAGCACGTCGGAGGGCGCCGGCAGCGTGGTCGTCACGGAGACCGGCGTCACGACCTGGATCACGCCCGAGCCCGCCGAGGTGGCCGTGCTGGACGTCGCCGAGGCCGGGCCGTGCACGAAGCCCTGGGCGGTCACGGTCGAGAAGCCGCCGCTGACGGTGGGGATCCCGGTGACGGCCGCGACGCCGAGCGTCCAGGGCGCTGCGACGGCGGAGACCTTGAGACCCCCGCCGGGTGAGAAGGTGTTGACCGTGACGAGGCCGCCGATCCCGAGACCCCGCGTGCCGCTGACGGTGAGCGGAACCGGGAGGCTCACGACGCAGCCCGGCGAGATGATGCAAATGCGCACCACGCCGCCGACGGGCAGGACGTTCCCCGCGAGGGGCGGCCCGCCCGAGATTCCCGAGAGGGTCCCCGTCCCGAGCTGCGCCGTGGCGCGCAGGCTGACGAGCGACGCCGTATCGGGGTCGGTCAGCGCAATCGTCGTCGCGCCGGTGATGCCCCCGGCGATCCGAAGCGTGCTCAGGTGGCCCAGGCTCGAAGAGCCGTTGACGGTCGCCACGCCGAGGCCCTGGTTGACGATCGGGGCCACCGTCCCGAACTCGAGGGAGAAGGTGCCGTTCCAATCGAGCGTGGCGGCGGTCACCGGCCCCGCAGCGAAGGTGGCAACGGCGACGGCTGTGGTGAGGCGTAACAACCTGAGCATCGGGGGGTCTCCTCTGGGCGTCCGTCGGGGCGTCCGAAAGCCGGTGGCAGCAGTGGCCACCATACCGCAGGACTCTCTTCCCCAGGAAACTTTGTGCAACAGGGGTGCCAGCGGGGCCCCCCGCACCGCCAGGCGCGAACGTGCCCGATCTTGCTGCCGTTTGTGGGTCCGGGACGGAGCAGGGGCCCCTCAACGCCGGGCGCCGATGGAAAATCTTTTCCGTTACTGGGCAACGGCGTTCCGTCGGCGGTATCGGCGCTGCCGGTCAGGGCCCCCGCGCGTCGCGCGGGGGGCCGGCGTCGACCGCCTCCGCCGCGACGCCCGCTCGCGCCGCAGAATTGCCGGCCGCGATGCGCGCCGCCTCGTCGAAGGCCCGCCGCGCCTCCGGCAGCTTCCCTCGCCCTTCGAGCGCCCGCCCGAGAATCGTCCACAGGTCCCCGCGACCCGGCTCCTGCGCCAGGACGCTGCGAGCCGAGGCCTCCGCCGTCTCGTAGCGACCCGCCGTCACCGCGGCGGCGGCGCGCAGCGCGGCGACCAACATACCGCCCGTCGGCACCCCCTCGAGCTTCGCGAGGGCCTCCAGGGCCTTGCCACGGGCCAGCAGGCTCTCGGCTTCCCCCATTACGCGGAGCAGACCGATCTCGTCCTTCGGATCGGGCCCCCCGACCTTCCCGAGCGCCAGCTCGTCGGCCGGAGGAGTCGGCACGACGTACCCCAGGCTTTGCAGCCGCTCGCGATCCGTCGGCGAGAGATCCCCGACCGGGACCGCCGGTCGGGTCCTGGCCAGGCGTTCTTCGAGGGCGCGGTCGAGGGAGGCCACCCGGTCGGGCTCGTCGGCCGCGCGGTTGCGCGTCTCACCGGGATCGGCCTCGAGGTCGTACAGCTCCGGCCGCGGCGCGCGGATGTACTTGAAGCGGGCCGTGCGCAGCCCGAGCAGCGGGCTCCACCGGTAGTCGAGCTGGGTTGCGAGCGTCTCGACGTAGGCGATCCGCTCCACGCGCTCGGATCCGTCGATGAGCGGCCGCAGGTCCCGCCCCGTCGCACCGGCCAGCGGCCGGGCACCGACGAGGCCGAGCAGGGTGGGCGCGACGTCGATCAACCGCACGGGAGCCTCGATCACGCGCCCGACGGGCAGCCCCGGGCCGCGCATCAGAAGCGGCACCCGCTGGGTCGCGTCGTAGATCGTGTACGAATGACTCGGCTCCCCGTGCTCGTCCAGACTCTCGCCGTGGTCGCTCGTGGCGACCACGAGCAGCCCCTCCGCGCCCCACCGCTCGGTGACGCCCGCGACCAGTCGACCGAGCTCGAAGTCGGCGAATGCGATCTCGCCGGCGTAGGGACGGTTCGCGAACGCGCTCGCAAACCCCGGCGGCGGCTCGTACGTCATGTGGGGGTCGTAGAAGTGAACCCAGAGGAAGAAGCGCGCCGGCGCCTCGCGGACCCAGGCCAGCGCCGCGTCCACGACGCGGTCGGCGCGCCGCTCGGCGTAGCCCACGACGCCGGAAATGCGATCGCCCATCTCGTCGTCGTATACGTCGAAGCCGCGCCCCAGCCCGAAACGCTCGTCGAGGACGACGGCCCCGACGAAGGCCGCCGTCGCGTAGCCCGCGGCCCGCATCCCCTCGGCCAGGGTGGGAAGCGCGATGTCCAGGCGATGGATCGAGTTGTGGCGAACGCCGTGGTCCGGAGGGTCGAGCGCGGTCATCAAGGAGGCGTGGGCGGGAAGCGTCAACGGAGCGGGCGAGATGGCCGCCGCGAAGCGAACGCCCGCCGCGGCGATGGCGTCCAAATGGGGGGTGTGAGCGCCCGCCGCGCCGTAGCATCCCACCCGGTCGGCGCGCAGCGTGTCGATGCTGACGAGAACCACCCGCCCGGGCGCGGGGTCCGATACGCGAGCGCAGCCCGCCGGCAGCAGCACCATAAGCATTCCCAGGGCGATGAGATGGGCTCCAAAGCTGCGATTCGGCGAAGCCGCTGGGATGGGCAGGCTGCGCGGCCGGATCCCGGCAAACCGGGTTCGGATCGTAGACGTGACTCGCCTCCCGCGTATAATTAGCCGCCTTTCCTGCGTTTCTCGGAGGTTTCCGCGGCCGATGTCCCTACCCACGGTTCCGCTTCCCCACCGCCGCCGCAGCTCGCGCGCGGCACCGTCGCCCAGCCCGAACGCGAGGGAGCGCATCGCGCCGTCGCGGGCCCACACCGGTCCGGCAGCGGCGCTCGGCGCCGTATGCCTCGGCGTGCTCGCGCTGCTGGCCATCGGCTGCGGCGGTGACATCGAGACGCGCATGAGCGAGGTCCGCGCGCTGCAGGACGTCGGTCAGTTCACCGAGTCGATCGAGGAGCTCCGCGAAATCCTCGCCATCTCTCCCAACCTCCCCGAGGCCAACTATCGCCTCGGCGTCGCGCTGATGCAGACGGGCGAGCCCAGCCGCGCCATCTGGGCGCTGCAGAAGGCGAGCGAGGCTCCCGACTACGCGATCGTCGCGGGCTTGATGCTGGCGTCGGCGCACTTCGGCATCCAGAGCCACGAGGAGGCGATCCGGGCCGCCGACGCGGTGCTCGAGATCGATCCCGAACGCATGGTGGCGCTCCTGATCCGGGCGCAGTCGCACCTCGGCGCCGCCCAGCTCGAGCAGGCCTGGGAGGACACGTCCCGGCTCGTCGAACTCTACCCCGATGATTACCGGGTGCGCGCGCTCGAGTCGACGGTGCTCGCGGACCTCGGCCGCCTCGACGAGGCGGAGGCGGCGGCCGAGAACCTGAAGCAGATGGGCGCCGCCAGCGGGGACCCGGAGATCGAGAACCGCTCGTGCCTCGCGCCGGCCTACTTCGCCGAGGAGAAGCGCAAGGATACCGAGAAGGCCGAGGCGCTCTACGAGGATTGCCTCGAGAAGTTTCCCACCGACAGCTTCGTGGTCGGTCAGGCGATGGCGTTCTTCGACCGGATCGGCAAGCGCGAGCGGTCGATGGAGCTGATCCGGCGATCGGTCGAGGCCGCGCCGGAGGCGCTGGGGCTGCGCTCGAACCTGGCGAACCGCCTCGCGAACGCGGGCGACGTCGAAGGCGCCGAGGAGATCCTCGTCGAGGCCGTGGACAGCTTCGGCTCGGCGGCCGCCTGGAACCTGCTCGCCGGCTTCTACCGGCGCCAGCAGAACACCGCCAAGGCGCTGGAAGCCGTCGAGAAGGTGATCGAGCTCAGCGGCGGCGGGAGCGACGCGCTGCGCTTCACACAGGCCGACATCCTGGTGGACCTCGGCGAGCTCGATCGCGCCGACGAAGTCGCCAACGCGCTGAACGAGCCGACCTACGCGCGGCTGATTCGCGGCCGGATCCTGCTCGAACGGGGCGACGCCAAGGGCGCGCTCGAGGCCTTCGATGCCGGCATCCGACACTGGCCCAACAATGCGGGCGCCCGCTACCTCGCCGGTCTCGCGGCGCGCGAACTCGGCGACTACGAGCGGGCCATGTCGGAGCTCCGGGAGGCCATCCGGGCGGACCAGGCCGCGACCGATGCGGCGCTGGTGCTCGCGAGCATCCACTTCGCGCGGGGTGAATACGGGCTGGCGGCGAGCTTCGTCAACACGTATCTGAGAAATCCCGGGGTGACGCAGAGGGAGTACGCCCTGCTGCTGGGTGCGCGGACCCTGACCCAGATGGGCGAGTACGAGCGCGCGCGCAGGTCGCTGAAGGCCCTGTCCGAGGTGACGAGCTCGCAGCAGAAGGTCGCGCTCCAGAACGCCGAGATCGATCGGGCCGAGTCGGGCCCCGCCGCCGCCGCCGCGTCGATCGAAAACAGCGGCTTCGATCTGCTGGACCCGGAGAACGCGGACCTGCTCCGGGCGTGGGCCGACTACCTCGTCCAGGCGAACCGCGGTGAGACGGCCCTCGTGAAGGCCGAAGCCGGCGCGAAACGCCACCCCGATTCTTCGCTGCACCACGAGATCCGGGCGAACCTGCTCGCGCGCCTGGGGCGCACGGAAGAGGCCCGGGTCGCCTTCGAGAAGTCTCTCGAACTCGATCCCGGCAACGCGAGCGCGACCGGGGGGCTCGCGACCCTCGCGGCGAATCGGGGCGATCTGGCCGCCGGCATCGAGGGCTTCGACCGGGCGGCCGAGCTGGCTGGAGACGATCTGGTCTACGCCTATTCGGCGGCCCAGCTCACCTTGATGTCCGGCGACAAGGCGGGTGCCGAGGCGCGCCTGCGCGAGATCGTACGCCGCGATCCGGGACAAGCGGGAGCGCGCAACGATCTGGCCTGGCTGCTGGCCGAGCGGGGCCAGGACCTCGACCTGGCGCTCTCGCTGGCCGAGGCGGCGCGCCGCATCGACCCCTCCCCCGAAATCCTCGACACGCTCGGCTACGTACACCTTAAGCGCGGCGAGTCGACCGCGGCCGTCGCCGCGTTCGAGAAGGCATTGGAGGCCGACGCGGATGCCCCCTCGATTCGCTATCGGCTCGCGACCGCCCTGGACCAGGCCGGCGACTCGCAGCGGGCGCGCGAGATGCTGCAGCTCGCGCTCGCCGCGGGCACCTTCCCCGAGGCGGAGGCTGCAAAACGCGACCTCGCGCGCCTCGAAGACCCGTAGGAACCGCGCCGTGGCGCCCCCCGCACGAAATCGCCTCCTCGTCCTCCTGGTCGTCGCGCTGGCCTGGGGTTGCACGCCGGCCGAGGAGCGCTTCGCAGAGCACGTCGCCCGCGCCGACGAGTTCGCCCAGCGGGGCGAGATACGCGAGGCACTGCTCGAGTACCGCAGCGCGCTGAAGATCCAGCCGCAGGACGCGGAAATCAACTATCGCATCGCCGAGCTGGCGCTCGGGGAGTTCGCGCTGGCCGACGCGGCGTTCTTCTACCACGAGGCCTACCGCCTCGACCCCGATCGGATCGACGCCGCGATGAAGGAGGCGCGACTCCTGCTCTTCAGTGATCCGGAGCGGGCGAACGAGATCATCGAGGAGGGTCTGCTCAAGGCGCCCGATCACCCGCTGGTCCACGTCACGCGCTCCGAGCGCGCGCTGACCCAGATCGACACGCGCGAGGCGCTGGCCGCCGCGCTGACCGCCGTGGAGCTCGACGCCAGCGACCCGGCCATCTGGATGCAGGTGGGCCGCGTTCACCAGGCTCGCATCCGCGAGGCGCGACTCATCGACAAGACCGTGCCCACCGACGCGATCTTCGAGTCGGCCATCGCGGCGTACGAGAAGGCCGACGAGCTCGCGGAGGGAGGCTCCGTCCCCGCGCGTCTCGAGCGCGCCCGCTCGTACGCGACCTGGACGGGACACGGCGCCGAGGCCGCCAGCGCCTACCAGGCGGGAGTCGAGCTCGCGCAGGAGAAGGGCGACTCGGTCCAGATCCTGGCGGCGGCCGCAGCCACCGAGGCGTACGCACGGAGCGTGAAGGACATCCCGTTACGACGCTGGGCGCTGCGGCGGATTGTCGATACCGAAGACCGCATGCTCGAGAGCTGGGGCACGCTGGCCACGCTGGCCGAGGGCCAGAAGGGCCAGACGGGCGGTGGGGAGGCGGTGCTCCTCGAGCTGCTCGAGAAGCGCCCGGACGACCCCCAGGCCCACATGCTGTATGCGAACTTCCTGGTGCGCGTGGGGCGGGCGGCGGACGCCGTCGCTCACCTCCAGGACCGTCTCGAGAACGGCCTCGACTCGCCCCTCGCCTGGGAACAGCTGCTGCGGATCCAGATCAACCGGCGCCAGCTCTCGGATGCGCGGGCGGCCTTCGTACGCATGTCCGACGAGTTCCCCGATCACCCGCTCACGGAGCGAGCGGAAGCCCGTCTCGCCCTGGCCGAGCGACGCCCGGCGGCGGCGGTCGAGATCCTGCACACGCTGGTGGGCAATGACGACAGCTACGAGACCCAGCGCCTGCTGGCCCTCACGGAGCACCGGCTCGGCAACCTGCCGGCGGCCGTGGCGGCGATCGACCGCGCGCTGACGCTCAAGGGCGACTTCGACGCCGAGGGATTCCGGCTCAAGGCCGCGATCCACCACGACGCGGAGGACTGGGGCATCACGCTGCGGGTGCTTCGCACCCTGCTCGGCCGCGGTGTGGTGCTGACGCACGATGAGCGGCTGATGCGCGCCCGCTGCCTCTACAAGGTGCGCCAGTTCCGGGCCGGCCGTGAGGTGCTCGAGTCGCTCCTCGCCGAGCCCGACGCTCCCGTCGCGGCCGCCGTCGAGTACGCCCGTTTCCAGTCGCAGCGTACTCCCGAGCGGGCGCGCGCCTATCTCTTGAAGGCCTACAACGAGAATCCGCGCAGCTACGACGTCCTCGAATCCCTCGGCGCCCTCGACATCCAGACCGGGCGAGCGGAGCAGGCCCTCGAGCGCCTGAACGACGTGATCGCGAACCGCCGCGCCGGACCGAAGATCCTCATGCTGCGCGCCAACCTGCTGGCCCGGATGGGCGCTCTCGATCGCGCGGAGGCCGACGCCCTCCGGGCCTTCGAAGCCTCGCCCCGGCTGCCCGGCGCCGTGAACCTGCTGTTCGCGATCTACCGCGCCCAGGGCAGGCTCGAGGAGGCCCGGCGATCGTTCGAGCAGGCCGAGGCCGCCGGCGTGCTCCACATCGGCGCGCGACAGCTGCTCGCGCGGCTCTACATGGTCCACGGAGAGACGGCCAAGGCCCGCGAGATGCTCGAGAAGGTGCTAGCAGAGAACCGCGACATGCCGGCCGCGAAGAACGACCTGGCCTTCATGCTCGCCGAGGACGGCGTCGACCTGGACCGCGCGCTGGTGCTGGCCAAGGACGCCCAGCGGAGCCTGTCCGAAGAACCCGCCACGGCCGACACCGTGGGCTACGTCTACTATCGCAAGGGTCTCTACGCGGCCGCGCTCCAGCAGTTTCGCTACGCGATCGATCTGGCGAGGCGCAGCGCCGGCGGCGAACTCAACGAGCCGGGCATCCACTACCACATGGGGCTCACCCTGTACGCGATGGGCCGCAACGAGCAGGCGGCCCGCGCCTTCCGAAAGTCGCTCGAGATCGATCCCGACTTCTCCGAAGCCGACGATGCGCGTCGGCTGCTCGAGACCGTCAGCCCTTCCGACGCCGAACGAGCGAGTCCCTCCTAGGAGCCGTGACCCGTCGGGCGGGACGCCTCTGGTTCTGGGGCAGCGCAACCGCCGCCCTCGCGCTCCACGCCCTGCTGCTGTTCGGCGGCGAGGGCTTGCACGGCGGGGGCGACCTCGGGCCCCACCTGCGCCTGATCCAGCGGATGGGCGACGCGCCCGCGCTCCGCAACGTCTACCCGCCCGCCTACCACGCGCTCGGGGCCCTGCTGGCGCCCTGGGTCGGGCTCGCGCTCTTCCCGAAGCTGTTCGCCCTCGCCAGCGCGGCCGCCCTGATCGGGGGCTTTCGCACCTTTCAGAGGGCGGCGGGCCTCCCCGACGCGGCCGCCGCGATCTTCGCCTGGGCCCCGTACACCTTCGCCCTGTCCTGGTGTCTGCCGAAGATCGAGGTCGCCGGTTACGCCCTCGCCCTCGCCGCCCTGGGGCAGCTCTCGAGACGCCGCTACCCCGCCCTCGCCCTGCTCGTCGTCGCGACGTTCGCGGTGCACACCGCTGCCGCGCTCTTTCTGGGATTGTGCGGCGGTGTGATGGCCCTGGCGCAGCGCGACCGCCGCGCGCTGCTGGCGCTGGCCGCGGGCACGCTCGCCGCCACGCCGCTCTTCGCCGCGCATCTCGCCGCGGGCTGCACGCTGGCCCAGGCCCTGCTCTTCTCGCACGGCGACTACCTGCGAACGGCGGATCGCCCCGGCAGTCTGGCGAACTGGGCCTCCTTGCTGGCCCTGGCGAGCCCCGTCGCCCTCGGGGCCGCGCTGTTCGGGGCCCCCGCTCTGTGGCGCGAGCGGCGGCCGGTCGCGCTCACCTGCGGCGTCGTCGTCGCGCTCTACCTCAACGAGCTCTGGCTCGCGCCCTTCGGCGCCCGCACCACCCTCGACCTGATGCGCGGGCTCACGGTCCTCGCGGTCCCCGTCTCGATTGCCGCCGGCATCGGCCTCGCAAAGCACCCGCGGTGGGCGGCCGCGGTGATCGCGGCCTGCGCCGTCTGGGCGATCGGGGTCGCCGCGCTCGTCGTTCCGGGCTCCTGCAGCGTCCGGCCGATCGACCTCGCCGGGGTCGAGGCGTTGAGCGTAGACCGCTGCACCTTCCGCTGGAAGGCGCCTCGCGGGCGAACCTTGCGCCGGGAAAGCCCGGCGCTCAGTCCACCCGGCCTCCCAGCCCGGCGAGCTGGGCGCGGATGAAATCGTCGTTGGGTCCGCCCCGCTCGAGCGCGCGCCGAAATGCCTGCGCCGCCAGCTGCTTGTCGCCGTGCGCATAGTATGCGTTGGCCAGCATGACCAGCTCGATCTGCGTCGGGTCCTCGCGCGCGGACATCGTCTCGATCCAGCCGGCGGCGATCTCGCGCACGACGGCCCGGAACTTGGGATGGTCGCGCACCGGTGCCCAGGTCGGGTCGGTCAGCAGCTGCTCGAAGCGGTTGTAGCCCCGCTCCATCGCCGCGCGCACGCCAGCGACGGCGCCGTCCACGTCGCCCATCTGGGCAGCGCTCTGCCCCCGTCGCAGGCCGGCCGCCGCCCCGTTCGGGTAGTGGGCGGCGGCGTCCGCCATGACCGTCGCCGGCGAGCGCCAGACCGCCGCGCGCCCGTGGCTGTGCACGGCAAACAACGCCGCGGCAGCGACGCCGAGCACCAGGCCCGCCCGCCCGGCGAGACGCCGCGCCCGGAACGGCTCGCCGAGCCGCGCGGCCAAGCGGCTCGTGTGCGCCTCGATCCATCCGGGCAGGCTGTCGAGCACCTCGTTCCCCGCGAGCAGCACGGCGCCGATCAGGCCGGGGAGGATGAAGTAGAGGTAGCGGTCCGCCATCGGGTACAGGAAGGGGAAGACCTGGGAGATCGGCGCGTACGAAACCACCGCCCACGCCCAGTACGCCGCTTCCACCTTGCGCCCGCGCAGTACGACGACGAGGCGCCAGGCGAGCAACCCGAGCACCACCAGCGAGGCGAGCCACCAGGGATCGAGAACGGAGAAGGCCGGCTCCGGATCGTGGAAGGCCGACAAGCCGTAGGAGGTGGCGGCGATCACCAGGTAACGCATCCCCAGCGCCAGCACGGTGCGCACCAGGACGAAGGGCGTCTCGTGGAGGATCGCCTCGGCCGCGCCCGCCCGCTGGTGGGCGATGAACTCGACGACGGCGTAGGCGGCGAAGGCCGCCGCCATCACCGCGTACCACTTCCAGCGCAGGCGCTCGCGGGGACGCTGCGTCCAATCGAACAGCAGGGCGACGGGGAGGACGAAGGCGGCCGTGGGCTTCGCAAAGAGCGCCAGGACGAACAGCAGGCACGCGAGCCCCGGCCGTCGCGGCATGGCCAGCAGCGCGAGCAGCGAGAAGAACAGCGACGAGCTGCTCTTGAGCTGCGAGATCCAGGCCACCGCCTCGACGTTGGCGGGGTGGAGCAGGAAGATGACGCCGCCGAGGATCGCCCCGGCCCGCGGAATGCCCGTCCGGAGGAACAGGGCGACGAGCAGCACCGAGGCCAGGCAGTGGAAGACGACGTTCACGACGTGGTGCCCGTAGACGCGGTCGCCGAACGCCTCCCAGGCAGCGGTGTGGAGCAGCAGGTGGACGGGCGTGTAGTTCACGACCGCGGTGGTCGCGCCCCCGAGAGGAACGAAGAGGGCCCCGACGCGTTCGACGCTCAGCTCGTGGACGTACGAGTTGTTCGCGACGTAGTGCCAGTCGTCGGAGACGAAGGCGCCTTTCAGCGCCGGCTCGTAGACGCTGAGCGCGGCGCCGAGAAAGACGGCGAAGAGCAGGGTCCCCGTTCCGAACGAGAGCCGCCCCCGGTGCGCGGGAGTCTCGCCGCTCGACGTCCGCTCGCCGCGGCGCGTTCTCCGGTCAGCGGCTGCGATCGTCGTCTCCTTCCGCGCCGCCACCGTCCGCCGCCGGGCTCGCGGGCGGGCCCCGT
The DNA here is from genome assembly GCA_029863845.1 of Myxococcales bacterium. GTDB lineage: Bacteria > Myxococcota_A > UBA9160 > UBA9160 > SMWR01 > JACZXC01. The sequence continues at coordinate 2,601 of JAOTUO010000028.1, read as the reverse complement.
CGTGCACGCACCGCTTCGAGCTCGGCGCGCACCGTGCCTTCCAGCGGCCCTCCCGCGCGCAGCGCCGCCTCGAACGCGGCCTCCGCTTCCTCGTATTCATCCCGCACGACGTGCGCGAGTCCGATCACGCGAAGTTTCGCCTGGGTCGCGTAGCCCCGCTCGTAAGCGCGCTCGATCCACCGCCCCGCGATGTCGCGCACGAAGCCCTGGAAGCTCGGCGTGTGCGCGATCGGCACCAGCCCCGGGTCGGCAAGGATGTGGGTGAAGCTGTCGATCCCGCGGTCGGTGGCAATGCGGAGCTCCGCCACCGCGGTCTCGACGTCGCCGACCTGGGCGGCGCTGCGGGCGCGCAGGAAGGCGGCGGTCCCACCCTCGGGATAGTGCAGCGCCGCATCGACCAGCAGCCTCGTCTCGTTGCGCCAGAGCGGCGCGCGCTCGGCGCTGCGCACCGCGAACAGCGCCGCCAGGCCGAGCGCAGCGAGCGCCCAGGCCCGGGCGAAGCTCCGGGGCGAGATCCGCCCGAGCACGCTGGATGCCGGCGCGGTCGCGACGCGCGACTGGACCTCCATCCCTACGAAGAGGACGCCCCCGATCAGTCCCGGCAGAAGGAAGTAGAGGTAGCGGTCGGCGACGGGATGGAGAAACGGGAAGAGCTGCGACACGATCCCGAAGGAGGCCGCCGCGAACACCCAGTACGCAGCCTCCTCGCTGCGGCGGCGCAGGCTCAAGAATGCGCGCCCGGCCAGGAGCGCCCCGGCCGGCAGCGCCGCGAGCCACCAGGGGTCGAGCCACGAGAACGCCGGTCCCGGCTCCTGGAACGTCGACAGGCCGTAGGACGTGGCCGCCATCACGAGGTAGCGCAGCCCGACGGCGGCGATCGTGCGCAGGTGGACCCCGCGGTCGTCGTAGGCCGGGACGTCGACGCCCCCCAGGTGGGCGAAGGAGGCGAACTGCGGAATCGCGAACAGGGCGAGCCCGACGGCCCACACCGCCAGCCAGGCCCAGCGCCTCGCCGAGCCCCCGGGCTCACCCCGCCACGCCCAGACGAAGGCCGCCGCGGCGGGAAGGGCGGCCGCGGCGGCCGCCTTCGTGAGCAGCGCCGCGCCGAAGAACAGGGCTGCGAGCGCAGGGTGCCGGCGGAGGGCGAGCAGTGCGGCCAGGGAAAGCGCGAGGGCGCCGCTCGTCTTGAGCTGGGAGATCCAGGCCACCGCCTCGACGTTGGCCGGATGCACGACGAACAGCAGCCCCCCGAGCAGGGCGCCCTGGCGCGGGATCCCCGAGGCGATCAGCAGGGCCACGAGCAGCACCCCGTTGGCGGCGTGCACGATCAGGTTGACCCAGTGGTAGCCGCGTACGTCGTCGGCGAACATCTGCCGCTCGAGGCCGGTCACCAGGAGGTGCACCGGCGCGTAGTTCGAGGTGTAGAGCTTGGCCGGGGCGCGGGGATCGATGATGGAGAGCACGTTCTCGCGGCTCAGATCCTCCGTGTAGGAGTTGGTGACGATGTAGCCGTAGTCGTCGGACAGGAACTCACCGCCGAGGGACGGACGGTACAGGATGAAGACGAGCACCAGGAAGCACGCGAACAGGAGCAGCGGCCAGCCCGCCGGCCAGGCTCTCGGCGTCGGCTGGGGCGCGGGGACGTCGCTCACCATGAACGTCGAGTCTACCAAGCTCCGATGACCGCGAGAGGCCGCCGTCGGCGACGCGTGCGCGCGGCTGTGCGGGCCGTGTTCGCCGCCGGCTGCCTGTGTGCGTGCGGCGAAGCGCCGGTCGTGGCCGGGGCGCCCTCCGAGGGTCTGGTCTTCGTTCGCGTCGTCGACGGGTCGACCGAGGTGATGCGCGCGCGGCTCGCCGACGGAGCCGTCCGGCCGCTGACGCAGACCGCCGACCGGGAGGAGAGCTGGCCCTACTGGTCGCAGGGCGCCGGGCTGCTGGTCTTCCAGACCCGCGCGCCGGATGCCGGGGCGCCGACCGACCTCGTCCTGTGGGATTCGCGGACCGGGAAGGAGCGGCCCCTGGCCGCGACGCCGACACGCGACGAGCGCTGGCCCGGCTGGTCCCCGGACGGGCGACGCCTCGCGTACGCCTTCCGGGGCGGCCGCCCAACAGCGGGCGTCGCGATCGCCAACCCCGCGACCGGCGACGCTCGGATCGTCGCCGAGTCCGGAGCCCGGGACTTCTTCCTGCGCCCGAACTTCGACCCGGTCGGCGAGCGCCTGGTCGCGCAGCGGCGCGGGCCCGACGGCCGGGGCTCGCACCTGTGGATCCTCACGGGCTCCGCCCCCGCGCAGCCGCTCACCCGCGATCCCGCCTGGTTCGACATGAAGGCCTGGTTCACGCGCGACGCCTCGCGTGTGATCTACGCCCGGCGACCGGCGGCGGGCGGGCCGCACGACATCGTGAGCGTCGCGCCCGACGGCTCCGATCTCCGGATCCACGCAAGCGACCCGCGCGCCGACGACCACTCGGCGGGGCCCTCGCCCGCGCGCGACGAGTTCGCGTTCGTCTCCGACCGGGCGGGCAGCTTCGACGTCTTCGTCGCGGACCTCGAGGGCGACCGCATGCGCCGGGTCACCCGCACACCGGACGTGCACGAGT
>JAOTUO010000027.1 GCA_029863845.1 Myxococcales bacterium | reverse complement strand
AGCTCCGCCAGATGCAGGAGCGGATGGCGCAGCTCGAGGACAAGCTGGCGGCCCAGACGGACCAGCTGGACATCGCCGAGCAGCGCGCCGAGGAGCAGCAGCAGCTGATCCAGGAGGCGGGCCTGAACGACGCCGCGGCGGGCTCGGCGCTGTCGCGCTTCCTCGAGCAGGTCGAGTTCTCCGGCGTCGTGGCCGCGAGCTACAACTGGAACTTCAACCACCCCCGCGCCTTTGCGACGGCGGAGGCCAACAACGTCTACGTACTAAACGGCGATGACATTCCCGGAACGGGCGCCACGACCGGGGGGCTGAACGTCGGTGAGTACGGCCTGACGGCGCCCTGGCACAGCAACTCCAACACGTTCCAGCTCGACCAGCTGCTGTTCTCGATCATGAAGCCGGCGACGGTGGAGAGCCGGGGCGGCTTCGGCGTCGATCTCGCCTACGGCGCCTCCGCCGACGCCCTGCGCAACTCCGGTTGCGGCGACTTCGATGACGTCTTTGAATGTAGCGGGGGCAGCAACACCGGCGATCTCAGCTTCCTGTACCAGGCCTACGTGGAGTACCTGGCGCCGATCGGGAACGGGATGCTGGTCAAGGGCGGCCGCTTCGAGACGATCACCGGCGCCGAGGTGTTCCGGGCCGACCAGAACCTGAACGTGACCCGCGGCCTCCTCTACGCGCTCCAGCCGACCAGCCACACCGGCCTGCTGATCTCCGGCGAGGTCGCCCCTGGCGTCACCCTGTTGGCCGGAGTCGCCAACGACACCACGAACACGATGGCCGACAGCGATTCGAGCAAGGCGGCCATCGGCCAGATCGCGTGGTCGGGCGAGACGGCGGGTCTCAGCGTGAACGTCATCAGCGGCGGCGACGCCATCAACCCGCTCGGGGATGTGACGAACCCCGTCGTGGGCAACAACCACGACCGCGTCACCATCGTGGACGTGGTGGGGACCTGGGATCCCTCGGACAGGCTGTCGGTGTGGACCAACTTCGACTACTTCTTCTACAACGGGACGAACAATGGCGGGAGCAACGACATCGACTTCTGGGGCCTGGCGGCCGCGGGCCGCTACGGGATCACCGATGCCATGGGCATCGGGGTGCGCGGCGAGGTGGTGCGGCAGCACAATGGGAACCTCTCGGCCGACGAGCTGCTGCTCTGGGAGGTCACCGGGACCCTCGACTACGCGCTCACGGACAACCTGAAGACGATGCTGGAGGTCCGCTACGACCGGGGCCACTTCGAGGCTTTTTCGAGCGACTTCTTCTTCACGAACAAGAACGGCATCAACAGCGAGAGGGATCAGGTGCTCGCGCTGATCCAGATGATGTACACGTTCTGAGCCAGGCTCCAGACCGGGATCCAGGGGGGCGCGGTGCCGTCGGGCGCCGCGCCCCTTCTCGTTTCGCGCCCCGGCTGCCCAGGAACCCGGCAGGCGCTGCCGCTTTTCCAGGCAGCTGGCACGTCATCCACGGCGCAGCCGCGCTCTAGAGCGACGAGAGGGGCTTTCGCCGCCGGACGCGGACGGCACGCCGCTTGCTTCGGGACTCCCGGTAGAGCGAGGTCGGCGGCCGGGACTCGTGGTACCGTCGTCCAACCGGCGAGGCCGGTGACCGGCCAGCGGGAGGTTGCCCCTGCCATGCGAAAGATCGAAGCCATCATCAAGCCCTTCAAGCTCGACGAGGTGAAGGAGGCCCTGCACGCCATCGGGATCCAGGGCATGACCGTGACCGAGGTCAAGGGCTTCGGCCGGCAGAAGGGCCACACCGAGCTCTATCGCGGCGCCGAGTACGTGGTGGACTTCCTCCCGAAGATCAAGGTGGAGATCGCCGTCAGCGACGAGATGGCCGACAAGACCGTCCAGGCGATCGTCCAGGCCGCGAACACGGGTCGCATCGGCGACGGCAAGATCTTCGTGCTCCCGGTCGAGGAGACGATCCGGATCCGGACCGGCGAGCGCGGCAGCGACGCCGTCTAGCAGCCCTGACACAGAGCCGAGGCGAAGGCCTCGCGAGGAGATCGAGGTAGAGCGGCCATGAAGAACGCAACAGAAGTCCTGGAGTTCGCGGGCAAGAACAACGTCGTGATGGTGGACCTCAAGTTCACCGACTGGCCGGGCACCTGGCAGCACTTCTCGGTGCCCCTGCACCAGCTGGACGTGTCGTCCTTCGAGGACGGCTTCGGCTTCGACGGCTCCTCGATCCGCGGCTGGCAGGCCATCCACACCAGCGACATGCTGGTGATTCCCGACGCCACCACGGCGATGCTCGACCCCTTCACCGAGCATCCCACCCTCTCGATGGTCTGCGACGTCGTCGACCCGATCACGCACGAGCGCTACTCGCGCGATCCGCGCTGGATCGCCACGAAGGCGGTCAACTACCTCAAGATGACCGGGATCGGCGACGAGATCTACTTCGGGCCCGAGGCGGAGTTCTTCATCCTCGACTCGGCTCGCTTCGAGACGACGTCCAACTCCGGCTACTACTTCCTCGACTCGATCGAGGGCCGCTGGAACTCCGGCCGCGACGAGGACGGGGCGAACCTGGCCTACAAGCCCCGCTACAAGGAGGGCTACTTCCCCGTCTCTCCGTCGGACTCGCAGCAGGACATCCGCACCGAGATGGCGCTGGAGATGGAGCGGGTCGGGATCGTGGTCGAGTGCCAGCACCACGAGGTGGCGACGGGCGGCCAGGCCGAGATCGACATGAAGTTCAACTCGCTCGTATTGATGGCCGACCAGCTGATGCTCTTCAAGTACATCGTCAAGAACGTGGCGCTCCGCCACGGCATGACGGCGACCTTCATGCCGAAGCCGCTCTTCAACGACAACGGCTCCGGGATGCACTGCCACCAGTCGATCTGGAAGAAGGACAAGCCGCTCTTCGCGGGCGACCAGTACGCCGGGTTCTCGGAGATGGGCCTCCACTACATCGGCGGGATCCTGCATCACGCCAAGGCGCTCGCGGCGTTCACGAACCCGACGACGAACTCGTACAAGCGGCTGACCCCCGGCTTCGAGGCGCCGGTGAACCTGGCCTACTCGAGCCGCAACCGCTCGGCGGCCTGCCGGATCCCGATGTACTCGCCCAGCCCCAAGGCCAAGCGCGTGGAGGTGCGCTTCCCGGACCCGTCCTGCAACCCGTACCTGGCCTTTGCGGCGATGGCGATGGCGGGCATCGACGGGATCGAGAACAAGATCCACCCGGGCGAGCCCCTCGACAAGAACATCTACGCGCTCTCGCCCGAGGAGGCCGCCGGCGTGCCGACGATGCCGTCGAGCCTCCAGGAGGCCCTGGAGAACCTCCAGGCGGACTCGGGGTTCCTGGAGAAGGGCGACGTCTTCACCCACGACGCCCTCGAGATGTGGGTCCGCTACAAGCGGGAGAACGAGGTCGACCCGGTGCGCGTGCGACCGCACCCGCACGAGTTCGAGCTGTACTTCGACATCTAGCCGGCCTCAGCGCGCGTACGAGCTGCATCGGAAGGGACCCGCCCGCGGGCCGGCGCCGACTGCTGACCGCCTGGCGAGCGACGGCGCGGTTGCGAATCCCGCAGCGAAATCAAGCGCAGGCCAAACCAATCTTCGCAAGGCGGCGCAGCCGCCGCGCAGTGAGCCGAAGGCGAACGTAGGTCAGACCAGGGATGGCCGAGCCATTCGCGGAGGGATCCCCCGCGCCCCCGGACGCCGTCCGTCAGGGTGGCCGTCGCCGACTAGTGGTCGAGGCCGAGGACCCGCTCGAAGGGGTAGAGGCCGGGGCTGCGGCCGGCGAGCCAGAGGGCGGCGCGGATGGCGCCGCGGGCGAAATGGTCGCGGGTGCCGGCGCGGTGGATCAGCTCGAGCCGCTCGCCGCGGCCGACCAGCAGCACCGTGTGTTCGCCGGCACAGTCGCCTCCGCGCAGTGTCTGGATGGCGATCGCGCCCTCGGGCCGCGCGCCCACGTTGCCGGCGCGCTCGAGCACCAGGTGGTCGTCGAGCTTCTGGCCCCGCGCCTCGGCGACGGCTTCGGCGAGCCGCAGCGCCGTCCCGCTGGGGGCGTCGCGCTTGGCCGCGTGGTGGATCTCGACCAGCTCGGCGTCGTAGCCGGGACCGAGTCGGCGCGTGGCCTCGCCCACGAGCCAGGCGAGAACGTTCACCGCCACCGAGAAGTTCGGAGCCGCGATCATCGGGATGCGCTCCGCCAGGTGTGCGAGCTCGCCGCGCTCGGCCTCGGAGAATCCCGTGGTGCCGGTGACGTAGGGGACGCCGGCCTCCGCCGCCGCGCGCAGGGTCGCGAGCGTCACGGCGGGCAGCGAGAAGTCGATCGCGAGGTCCGCCGCGGCCAGCGCCGCCTTGGCGTCGTCGCCGAGTACGACTCCGTCCTCGAGGGTCTCGCCGAGCCGCGGGTGGCCCGGCGTCTCGAGCGCCGCGCCCAGGCGGAGCGACGGCTCGTCGGCGACGGCGGCGCGGACCCGCTCGCCCATGCGCCCGAGGGCGCCCACCACCAGGACCCGGTGCGTCCGGGCCATCAGAGGAGCCCGAGTTCCTTCAGCGTGACCTGCAGCCGCTCGCGGTTCGCGTCCGTGAGACGGGTCATCGGGAGTCGGATCTCGTCCCCGACGAGGCCCTGCATCCCCAGTGCGGCCTTCACCGGAATCGGATTGGTCTCGCAGAAGAGCGCGTCGAAAAGCGGCAGCAGGCGCTGGTGGATGCGACGCGCGCGGTCGAGCTCGCCCGCCCGGAAGGCGCGCACGAGATCGACCATCTCGGCCGGCGCCACGTTCGCGCTGGTGGAGATGACCCCGCGCCCACCCACGGCCAGCAGTGGCAGTGTCAGGGCGTCGTCGCCCGAGACCACGGAGAAGTCGTCCGGACACAGCGCGACCACGGTCGCGATCTGCGCGAGGTCGCCGCTCGCCTCCTTCACGCCGACGATGTGCTCGATGTCGGCGAGCCGCGCCAGCGTCGACGGCAGCATGTTGGAGGCGGTGCGCCCGGGGATGTTGTAGACGACGAGCGGGAAGGCGGTCGCCCGCGCGATTGCCGCGTAGTGGGCGACGATGCCTTCCTGGGTCGGCTTGTTGTAGTAGGGCGAGATCAGCAGGGCGCCGTCGGCCCCGGCCTCCTTCGCGTGCCGGGTCAGCTCGATCGCCTCGCGCGTCGCGTTGGAGCCGGTCCCGGCGAGGACCGGGAGCCGGCCGCGGGAGGCCGATACGACGATCTCCACCACGCGGCGGTGCTCGGCGTGGGACAGCGTCGCGGACTCGCCGGTCGAGCCGCACGGAGCCAGACCGTCGACACCGGCCGCGATCTGCCGCTCGACGAGGCCGCGCAGCGCCTCCTCGTCGATGACGTCGTCGCGGAAGGGCGTGACGAGCGCCGTGAAGACTCCCTCGAACACCACTAGCTCCCCTTCCCCGGTACGGAGATGCGGCCCTGGAAGACCTCGGCCGCCGGGCCGGTCATGAACACGGGCGCCTCGTCGCCCTCCCAGGCGATCTCGAGCTCGCCGCCGCGCAGCTCGACGGTGACGCGGCGGTCCACGAGCCCACGCAGCATGGATACCACCGCGGCGGCGCAGGCGCCGCTCCCGCAGGCGAGCGTCTCCCCGGTGCCGCGCTCCCAGGTGCGCTGGCGGATGCGGCGGCGGCCCGCGGGGGTGACGAACTCCACGTTGACGCGGTTGGGGAACGCCGGGTGGTTCTCGATGCGCGGCCCGAGCCGCTCGACTGGCGCCGTATCGGGGTCGTCGACGAAGAGCACGGCGTGGGGATTGCCCATGGAGGCGGAGGAGACGCGCAGCGTCTCACCGTCCACCTCGAGGGGCGCGTCGAGCACGCGGCCGTCGCCCGCGCCCAGGGTCGTGGGGATCTTGGCGGGCTCGAAGACCGGCCGGCCCATGTCGACGCGGACACGATCGCCGCCGGCCCAGCGCGGGCGCACGATTCCCGAAAGCGTCTCGACCCCGATCTCGTCCTTCCCGGTGAGCCCGCGGTCGCGCACGTACTTGTAGAAGGCGCGGATGCCGTTGGCGCACATCTCCACCTGCGAGCCGTCGGCGTTGAAGATCTCCATGCGGAAGTCCGCCGTCGGCGAGGCGCGCACCACGAGCAGCTGGTCGGCCCCGATGCCGAAGTGGCGGTCGCACAGGAGCCGGGCGAGGGGCTCGATCGGCGGCAGGTCGCCGCCCAATCCGTCGAGCACGACGAAATCGTTGCCCGCGCCGTGCATCTTGGTGAACTCGAGGCTGCGGCTCATCCGGTGAGGTCCTTCGGGATCGATTCCCCGCGCACGAGGTCCTCGAGGCTCTCGCGCTTCCGGACCACCGCGAAGCGGTCGCCCGACACGAGGACCTCCGCGGCCCGGAGCCTGCCGTTGTAGTTGGACGACATGGCGAAGGCGTAGGCGCCCGCCGAACGCACGGCCAGCAGGTCGCCCCGCTCCAGACGCGGCAGCGACCGCTCCCGGGCCAGGAAGTCGCCCGACTCGCACACGGGACCGACCACGTCCACCGTCTGCTCGGGGTGACGGGGTGGGCCCACGGGCTCGATTGGCTGGTAGGCCTGGTAGAGGGCCGGACGGATCAGGTCGTTCATGGCGGCGTCGACGACGACGAAGCGCTTCTCCTCGTTGCTCTTCTCGTAGAGGACGCGGGTCACGAGCAGGCCGGCGTTGGCGCTGATCGAGCGGCCGGGCTCGACGACGATCTCGCAGTCGAGACCGCCAACCGCGCCGGTCACGACATCGGCGTACGCCGCGGCGGACGGCGCCTCCTCTTCCGCGTAGCTCACGCCCAGGCCGCCGCCGACGTCGATCACCTCGATTGCGTGCCCGGCGTCCCGGAGCTCCCCGATCAGGCCACGCATCCGCGCCAGGGCGTCGGCGAAGGGCTCGAGGCTCAGGATCTGGGAACCGATGTGGCAGTCGACGCCGATGACGCGGACGTGCTCGAGCGCCTTGGCCTCGGCGTAGGCGTCCACGGCGTCGGCGATCGGGATCCCGAACTTGCTGGTGCGGAGCCCGGTCGAGATGTAGGGGTGGGTCCGAGGATCGACGTCCGGGTTCACGCGGAAGGCGACTGGTGCGACGCCGCCGTGCGCCGCCGCGCAGGCGTCGATCCGTCTCAGCTCGGCGCGCGACTCCACGTTGAAGAGCTTGATCCCGGCCTCGAGGGCGAGTCCGATCTCCGCGTCCGTCTTGCCCACGCCGGAGTACACGACCTTGCCGGGGTCGGCCCCGGCGCGCAGCGCCCGGAACAGCTCGCCGCCGGAGGTGGCGTCGACGCCGGCCCCGCGGGCGACCAGCGTGCGCACCACCGCGAGGTTCATGTTGGATTTGATCGAGTAGCAGATGCTGTGGGGCACCGGCGCCAGGGCGGCGGCGAGTGCGTCATAGGCCTCGCAGAGCGCCAGCTTGCTGTAGACGAAGACGGGGGTCCCCACCTCCTCGGCGATGCGGTCGATGGGCACGGCTTCCGCGTAGAGGCGGTTCTCGACCCGGGGAAACGCGTCGGTCACGGCTTCTCCTTCTCGGACTCCCGGTCCTCGCCGGCTTCGGCTTCGGCGCCGGCGGCCGCTGGCGCCACCGGCACGGCTTGGCTGCGCACGGGGGGGCCAACCCTCCCGCAGCCGGCGAGGAGCAGCACGAGGGCGATCCCCGCGGCCGTCGCTCGTCGCGTCACGCGCCGCCCGCCTCGGCTTCGAGCTGCGCCCGCTCGCGCGTGATCGCCCGCTCGGCGACCTCGAGCGCGGCTGCGACCGCCTTCCGGGCGGTGCCGCCCGGAAGGCCGCGCCGCTCGAGGGCCTGATCGAGGTTCGTGAGCTCGCACGCCGGCGCGGTGAAGGCCGGGTGGAAGGCGCCCAGATCCTCGCGCGAGAGCGTGGACAGATCGAGGTCCTTCTCCAGGCAGTGATGCACCACCCGGCCCACGGCCTCGTGGGCCTCGCGGAAGGGAACGCCTTCGCGAACGAGCGCCTCGGCCAGGTCCGTGGCCAGCAGCAGCGGATCGCCGGCCGCCTGCCGCATGCGCTCGGCGTTCACCCGCAGCGTGGCCACTGCGCCGCACGTGACCTCGAGGGCGTCGCGCAGCGTCGTCGCCGAGTCGAAGACCGGCTCTTTGTCCTCCTGCATGTCGCGGTTGTAGGTGAGGGGAAGGCCCTTCATCACCGTCAGTAGCGTCACGAGGTTCCCGATGGCGCGTCCGGCCCGGCCGCGGACGAGCTCCGGAACGTCGGGGTTCTTCTTCTGCGGCATGAGGCTCGAACCGGTGGCGTAGGCGTCGGCGAGCTCGATGAACCCGAACTCGCTCGTCGACCAGAGCACCAGCTCCTCGGCCAGCCGCGAGAGATGCACCATGCCGATGGCCGCCGCGGACAGGAACTCGAGGGCCCCGTCCCGTGAGGCGACGGCGTCCATGCTGTTGCGGGTCGGCCCCGCGAAGCCCAGCTCCCGTGCCGTCTGCTCGGGGTCGAGAGGGAGGGTGGAGCCGGCCAGGGCCCCCGCTCCGAGCGGGCAACGATCCAGGCGCCCCCGCAGGTCACGGAAGCGGGCCCCATCCCGACCGAGCATCTCCACGAAGGCGAGCCAGTGATGGGCGAGGCGCACCGGCTGCGCCCGCTGCAGGTGGGTGTAGCCGGGAAGGACGGTGTCGACGTGCTCCCGCGCGCGTTCGACCAGGACCTGCCTCAGGTCGAGGATGCCCCGCTCGGCCGCCCGCGAGGCGTCGAGGAGGTAGAGGGCGAGGTCGGTGGCCACCTGGTCGTTGCGGCTTCGGCCCGTGTGCAGGCGGCCGGCGTCCGGTCCGATCCGCTCCAGCAGGCGCGCCTCCACGTTCATGTGGATGTCCTCGAGCGCGGGGTCGAAGGGAAAGTCTCCGGACTCGATCTCAGCGGCGACGGCGTCGAGACCCTCGAGCAGCGCCTGCTCCTGGCTCTCCGACAACAGGCCGGTCCGGCGCAGCATGCGCGCGTGGGCCATGGAGAGGCGGATGTCGTAGCGCGCCAGCGCCCGGTCGAAGTGGATCGAGGCCGAGAAGCGCTCGACGGCCGGGCTCGTGCGCTCCTGGAAGCGACCGGCCCAGGGCTTGTTCCGGGGTCCGTCCCCCTGCGGTGACATGGGTGCAAATCTCGGAAAGAAAAGGGGATTTCGCAAGACCGCAGGCGCCGAAAGCCGGCGCGCCGCGAGCGCGAGCCGAAGGGAGTCGGAAGGGCCTCCGGGATTGACGCCGCCCGCTGCGCTCCGTAGCTTGCGTTTCGCCCGCCCAGGAGCCTCGCCGGTGATCATCGTAATGAAAGCGGACGTCCCCTCGGACTCGCCCGAGGTGCGCCGCGTCATCGACCTCGCTCAGAACTTTCCGGGCGTGACGACCGAGCTCCACCAGATCCAGGGCGCGACGCGGTCCCTGACCGAGATCTACCTGCTCGGCCCGACCGGTGTGATTCCGACGCAGCCCTTCGAAGAGTTCGAGTGCGTGGAAAAGGTGGTGCGGATCACCGAGAAATTTCGCTCCATCGGCCGCCACGGCGGAGGCCTCGAGGCCGTCGGCTTCGAGTACAAGGGCGTCCAGTTCTCCCAGGACAGCTTTCACCTCTTCCCGGGGCTGTGCGCCGTTGACTCACCCGAGAACGTCGATGCGATGTTCGCGGCCCTGGCGCAGCACGGGATCGTGACGAGCCGGGCCGGCGCCTACAAGCCCCGCACGAGCCCTTACGACTTCCAGGGCCGCGGCGCCGCCTGCCTGCCCTCGCTCTTCGACACCGCCGGCAAGCACGGCATCCGAATCATCTCGATGGAGGTGACGCACGAGTCCCACCTCGATGAGATCCAGGAGGCCTTGGCCGCCGCAGGTCATCCCACCGGGGTGATCGTCCAGATCGGGACCCGCAACGCCCAGAATTTCGAGCTGCTCAAGGCGGTGGGCCAGCAGACCGAGCTACCGGTGCTCTTCAAGCGCGGCATGGGCATCACGCTCGAGGAATCGCTGAATGCCTGCGAGTACGTTGCTTCCGGAGGTAACCGGCGCATCCTGTTCTGCCTGCGCGGCATGAAGACCCAGCTCGGAGAACCCCACCGCAACCTCGTCGACTTCGCGCACGTCCCGGTGGTCAAGCGATTGACGCGGCTCCCCGTCTGCATCGATCCGTCCCACTCCGTGGGCAGCCGCACCCGCGCCCCGGACGGTCTGCTCGACGTGTTCCACATCACGGCGCAGGGGGTGATCGCCGGCGCGAACGCCGTCCTGGTCGACTTCCATCCGCGGCCCGAGGAAGCGCTCTGCGACGGGCCCCAGGCCCTGCTGCTCGAAGAGCTGCCGCGTCTGATCGAGGACGTGCGGATCGTGCGCGAAGCCTACCAGGCACGCATCGAGCGGGTCGCCGGACCCGCTGCCGACGGCTAGCGCGGCGGGCCTCGCCCGCCGCCGACCCCGGGGCCCGAGGCGAGGCGTCGCCTCGCCGTGCGGCTAGGCTCGAGCGTTTGGGGGGAGCATTGCCGGAATCCCGACGCCGCCGTTCGGGATCGGGGCGCAAGGCGCGCCGGGGCCCGCGCGCTTCGGCGCGGGCCCGCGGCCGTGCCCGGCACTGGCTGCGTCGGCTCGCCGTCGTGGTCGTGGTGGCGGCCTTCGCCGGCGGCTTCGCCGTGGGAGGCTGGGTCATCGGCCTCGATCGGATCGTCACGGCGCGCTTCGAGGGGCCGCGCTTCCGGGTGCCCTCCCGGGTCTTCTCGGCGCCGGCGATCCTCTACCCCGGTCTCGACTGGAGACTCGTCGGCCTGCGCGGAACCCTGAAGCGCCTCGGTTACCGCGAGGCGAAGGGCAGCCGCGAACTGCCTCCGGGCCAGTACGTCTGGGGAGCCGGCCGCGTTCGCGTGCACCTGCGGGCCTTCGAGCACCCGAGTCGGCCCGAGCCCGCCCGCGACGTAGTGCTGCGCGTGCGCGGGGATCTCATCGAGGAGATCCGCGCGCTTCCGAGCGGCCGCGAGCTCGGGGCGGTCCTGCTCGAGCCGGAGCAGCTGGGCGCCTATTACGGTGTGGACCACGAGCAGCGCGAGCTGGTGACCCTCGAAGATGTGCCTCGACACCTCGTCGACGCCGTCCTCGCCGTGGAGGATCAGCGCTTCGAATCCCATTCCGGAATCGACTTCAAGCGGATCGGCGGCGCCGCCCTGGCCAACCTCCGCGCTGGCTCGATCCGGCAGGGTGGAAGCACCCTCACCCAGCAGCTGGTGAAGAACTTCTTCCTCACGCCGGAACGGACGCTGTGGCGCAAATCCCAGGAAGCCGTGATGGCGCTGATCGTCGAGCTGCGTTACGCGAAGCCCGCCATCCTCCAGGCCTACTTCAACGAGATCTACCTCGGGCAGCGCGGAGCCGCGGCTGTCCACGGAGTCGGCGAGGCGGCGCGCCTGTACTTTGGCAAGGGCGTCCACGACCTCAGCGTCGCCGAGTCGGCCCTGATCGCGGCGATCATCCAGAGCCCCAACGGGATCTCCCCGTACCGCGACCCGGAGCGCGCGCTCGCCCGCCGAAATCTGGTGATCGACCTCATGCGGGCCCAGCGCCGGATCGGGGACGCGGCGCACGCGCGGGCCCAGGCCGAGCCGCTGCGCGTCGCCCCGGTCACCCCCGACCCCGGCAACGCCCGGTACTTCCTGGACCTCGTCCGGCGGCGTCTCCCGGAGGTGTACGACCAGGAGCTGCTCAGCTCCGAGGGGCTGCACATCTACTCGACGCTCGACCGGCGACTCCAGCGGCTGGCCGCCGCCTCCCTGCGCGAGGGGCTCGCCGGTCTGGAGGAGCGCTTTCCGCAGCTGCGGACCGACGACCCCGCCCGCAGCCTTCAGGGCTGTCTGATCGCGATGCGACCGCAGACGGGAGAGTTGCTCGCAATGGTGGGGGGGCGCGACTACGGCGTTTCGCAGTTCGATCGCTGCACCCAGGCGCGCCGGCAGGTGGGGAGCGTCTTCAAACCCTTCGTGTACATCGCGGCGCTGGAGCCCGCGGGGGATGCGCCGACGATCACGCTGGCCGACTTTCTCGACGACTCCCCGCTCGAGGTCGATACGCCGAGCGGTCCGTGGCGTCCCCAGAATTACGACGGGGAGTTCCACGGCTCGGTCCCCGTGCGGGAGGCGCTGGAGCGGTCGCTCAACGTCGCGACGGCGCGCCTGGCGCAGGAGGTCGGCGTCGCGCGGGTCGCCGGCGTGGCCCGGCGCCTCGGCGTCGAGAGCTACCTGCCCCTGGTGCCGAGCCTCGCGCTCGGGTCGGCGGACGTCTCCCCGCTGGAAATCGCGCGCGCCTACGCCACTCTCGCGAGCGGCGGCATCCGGCCGGAGACGCAGGTGATCGAGGATCTCGTCGACGTCGACGGTCAGACCCTGGAGCGGCGGCGCCTGCGCTTCGAGCGCGTGCTGGACCCGGCCACGTCCTTCCTCGCGACGTCGCTGCTCGCCGGCGTGGCCGATCACGGCACGGCGGCGCGGGTCCGCAGCACCGGACTGCGCGGCCCGATCGCGGCCAAGACGGGGACGACGGACGAAGAGCGCGACCTGTGGTTCGTCGGGTTCACGCCGGAGCTCGTCGCGGTGGTCTGGATCGGCTTCGACGACCCGCGGAGCATGGGGATCCCGAGCAGTGTGGGTGCGCTTCCGATCTGGCGGCGCTTCGTCGAGCAGGTCACCGGCGGTGATGTACGCGGGCAGTTCCTGACGCCGCCCGGGGTGGAGCGTGTGGAGATCGACCCGGCGACGGGAGCGCTGGCGCTGGACGGCTGTCCGGAGCGCCGCGTCGAGTACTTCCTCGCCGGCACGCTTCCCAGCGCGGTCTGTCCTTCCGAAAGAGTCGCCGACGAAGGCGAAGGCCGCTCGCGCGCGACTCGCCGCGATTTCTTCGATTGGCTGCGGAAGCGACTGTGACGCGGCGGCGCCGCCTGCTCGTGACGGCGCTCGGTCTCGCGCTGACCCTCGGGTGCGCCGTGCGAGGCCCTGGGGGCGCCCTGCGCACCAGTCCGCTGCGGATCTCGGAGATGGCCGACGAGGGCGACGTCACGCGCCGGGCCTCGACGCGATTGGTCCTGTCGGGCCTCGTGTCCGACGCCCAGGGCAGCTCGAGCCTCGCGCTGAGTCAGTACGAGCGCGCGATCCAGATCGATCCGCCGAACGCGTTCGCGTACCTCGCACTCGCGCGCCACTACGCCGACCGTTCCGATCCGGAGCGGACGCTCGAGTACCTCGCCCAGGCCGAGCTTCTGCTCGAATCCCAGGGCGTGAGCTTCCCGCGGGTCGAGCCGCACCTCTCGGGGCTGCGAGGCTCCGCCCTGCATACGGCGGGTCGCCCGGACGAAGCGGAGCTGCTGCTCGATCACGCGAGGGCGCTGGCACCGTCGGTGTGGGGCGACGGGCGCCTCTCCCCCGAGGAGCTTCGATAGCCCCTCAGGGGACGCTGTGATAAATTGCCCGCCTCCATGACACCGAAGCTTCGCATCGGCCTGATCGCGTTCGCCGCGAGCCTCGGCCTCGACATCCTGACCAAGCAGCTCGTCATCGCGAACCTTGCGTACTCCGACCGCATCCCGATCATCGAGGGGTTCTTTTACCTCACCCACGTCCGGAACACGGGGGCCGCGTTCGGCTTGTTCGCCGAAGCGCCCGCCGGCATTCGTCTGGCCTTCTTCGTCGGGGTTACCATCGTCGCGATTGGAATCATCATCTCGTTCTTCCGCAAGCTGGCCCCGGGGGACCGATTGGCGGCGATGGCCCTCGGGCTCATTCTCGGCGGCGCCGTCGGGAACCTCATCGACCGCATCGCGTACCAGGAGGTCGTCGACTTCCTGCGATTCCACCTTTGGGGCGGCTATGCCTGGCCGGACTTCAACGTCGCCGACAGCTGCATCGTGGTCGGAGTCGGGGTCCTCGTGCTCGAACTGCTCGCCACCGAGGGGGAGACGCGCGCGAAGTCCGTCGGGAGCGAGGGCGGCGAGAGCAGCACCTGAGGCCCCGTCCCCGACGGGGCCGGCGGCGATTTCGCGTTATCCGTCGCGGCGCTCGACGAATACAGGTGCGCACTACATAGTGTCAGCTCGAATTTCGTATTCGCTGTTCGTCGAGATTTCTTGACACTTCCGCCAGACAGTGCGATAGAAGATCCCGTCCGTTGTCGTCTCTCGCCGACGGAGGAACGCCGGCAGCAGGCTTCCCACGATGCAGCTTCTTTCGCTCAGAATCGCAAGCTAGGACATAGAACACGACGAGGGACTCGCGGCGTTGGCTCGTCTCGCGTCCTGATCTACTCGGAGCCGGTGGATGTTCAGTGAGCGCCAGGATGAGTGCTCTCGGTGGTTTCCCCCCATGCCATACCGAGCTGCACCTGGCCTGAGTCGCGTTGAGGGGTTGGAGACCCAGCTCGATGAAGAAGCCGAAGGGTGAGTACTCGATCCAGACGGTGATCAATGCGCTCCGACTCCTCGAAGAGTTCCAGGATGCCGAGGAGCTCGGGGTCACCCATCTCTCTCGCCGACTCGACCTCCACAAGAACAACGTGTTCCGTCTGCTCGCTACCCTCGAGGAGCGGGGTTACGTCGAACAGAGCCCCGAGACCGATCGCTACCGCCTGGGCATCCGGACGCTCGAGCTCGGCCGCGCCTTCTCGCGGAGCCGCTCGTTGCTGGAACGGGCGCGTCCCGTTCTCCGGGACCTCGCGGACACCCTCGGGGAGTCCACCCATCTGGGCGTGCTCCGCGACTTCCAGGTGGTCCACCTGGACGGAAAGTCGCCCGACCGCATGGTCCTCCAATTCGTCCGCATCGGCGGACAGCTCCCGGTCCACTGCACCGCGCTGGGCAAGGTGCTGATCGCGTGCTCGCCCGAGAGCATGCGGGAGACCTTCGATCGCACCGTCGCCGCCCGCGGGCTCGAACGACGGACCGCCGCCACGATCGTGGACCGCGACAAGTTCTTCGAGCACCTCCGGACCGTGGCGGTGCAGGGCTTTGCGCTCGAGATCGGGGAATGCGAGGACGGGCTCTGCTGTGCGGCGGCCCCGATCTACGACGGCCACGGCGAGCTGGTCGCGGCGCTCTCGGCCTCCGGGCCCGTCTTCCGCCTCGACGAGGAGGGACTGCTGCGCCGGGTCGCGCCGACGGTGGCGCAGGCGGCCGATCGCCTCTCGCGGGACCTCGGTTACTCCCCCTGATCGCGCGAGGCGGCTGGGCCCGCCCGCGGCCTCGCTTGCCGAAGGCGCTGCCTTCGCGTAGCGTCGCGCGACACAAGTTCCCGTTTCCAATCAGGAAACATCGGGGAAGGGAATGGACGGGAGGGGACCATGCACTTCGGTCTCACCGACGAGCAGCTGGTGCTCCAGGAGACGGCGCGGCGCTTCGCCGTCGAGGAGGTGGCACCGGTTGCGGCCCAGTACGACCAGAGCGGCGAGTTTCCGCGCCATCTGATCCAGAAGGCCTGGGAGCTCGGCCTGTCGAGCACGGCCATCCCGGTCGCGTACGGCGGCGTGGAGCTCTCCTCGGTGGATACCTGCATCATCACCGAGGAGCTGGCCTGGGGCTGCTCCGGCATCGGCACCTCCGTCATGTGCAACGACCTGGGCGTGATGCCGATCATCATCGCGGGCAGCGAGGAGCAGAAGCGGGAGTGGCTCACGCCCTGCACCGCCGGGTTCACCCTGATCTCGTTCTGCCTGTCGGAGCAGGCGGCGGGCTCGGACGTCGCCGGCCTCCAGCTTCAGGCCGAGCGGGACGGCGACGCCTACCTGTTGAACGGGACCAAGTGCTGGATCACGAACGGCGGTGAGGCGAATCTCTACACGGTGTTCGCGACCCTCGACCGCGCGAGCCGCCACAAAGGCATCTGCGCCTTCGTCGTTCCGGCCGACGCTCCGGGTATTTCCCACGGGAAGAAAGAGGACAAGATGGGTCAGCGGGCGAGCGACACCCGCGTGATCCACTTCGACGGCGTGCGCGTTCCGGTCTCCCAGCGGCTGGGCGCCGAGGGCGAGGGCTTCAAGATCGCCATGCGCACCCTCGATCGGACGCGACCGCCGATCGCGGCCCTGGCGACCGGCATCGCGCGCCGCGCGCTGGAGGAATCGGTCGAGTACGCTCGCGAGCGCAAGGCCTTCGGACAGCCCATCGGGGGCTTCCAGGCGGTGCAGTTCATGCTCGCCGACATGGCCAAGGAGATCGAAGCCTCCCGCCTGCTGACCATGCAGAGCGCCTGGATGATCGACCAGGGCCTGCGGGCCTCGAAGCACTCGTCCTTCGCCAAGTGCTTTGCGACCGATGCGGCGATGCGGATCACCACCGACGCCGTCCAGATCTTCGGCGGCAACGGCTATACCAAGGAGTACCCGGTCGAGAAGCTCATGCGCGACGCCAAGCTGATGCAGATCTACGAGGGGACGAACCAGGTCCAGCGCCTGGTGATCGCCCGGGAGCTCCTCAAGACGTAGCCGGGCGCCAAGCCCCGGGCCGCCTCCGCTTCGGGGCCTTCCCCCCTCGGCGGGTCGCTGGGTGATCTGATAGAATCCGGCGCCTTCTTTCCCCAGGGAGCGCGCCCCGAGCGGTCCCGGGACGCGAAGCCACGAGGACGCAACTTGGTCACGCGAGAGCAGTCCCTCGCATATCACGCCGACGGCCGTCCCGGAAAGGTCAAGATCGACATCGGCGAATACGACCAGCAGCTCGGCAAGACCGCCGTCGTCTTGTCCAACACGTGACCCGAGAGCCCTGACCGGTGTCGATCGAAGAGAAGATCAAGAAGCTCGAAGAGCTCAACGCCCAGGCGCTGCTCGGCGGCGGCGAGGCCCGCATCGAGCGCCAGCACCGCGCCGGAAAGCTCACGGCCCGGGAGCGCATCGAGCTGCTCTTCGACCCGGGGAGCTTCGTCGAGATCGACAAGTTCGTCGTCCACCGCTGCACCGACTTCGGAATGGAGGAGACCAAGATCCTCGGCGACGGGGTGGTGACGGGCTACGGCACGGTCGCGGGCCGTCAGATCTTCGTATTCGCCCAGGACTTCACGGTGTTCGGAGGCAGCCTCTCGGGGGCCTTCGCCGAGAAGATCTGCAAGATCATGGACCTGGCCGCGAAGGTGGGCGCGCCGGTCGTCGGACTCAACGACGGCGCGGGGGCGCGTATCCAGGAGGGCGTGGTCTCCCTGGGGGGCTATGGGGACGTCTTCCTCCGCAACGTGCTGTCGTCGGGAGTGATTCCGCAGATCTCGCTGATCATGGGGCCCTGCGCGGGCGGCGCCGTGTACTCGCCGGCGATGACCGATTTCATCATCATGGTGAAGAACAGCAGCAACATGATGATCACGGGCCCCGATGTGATCCGGACGGTGACCCACGAGGAGGTGACGACGGAGGAGCTGGGGGGCGCCATCACGCACGCGTCGAAGAGCAACATCGCCGATTTCGCCGTCAACGGCGAGGAGGAGTGCATCCAGGTCACGCGGTCACTCCTGTCCTACATCCCCCAGAACAATCTCGAGGATCCGCCCTTCGTGCCGACGGAGGATCCGGCCAACCGCATGGATCCGGCCCTCCGCACCCTGGTGCCGGACAACCCCAACAAGCCCTACGACATCAAGGAGCTGATCAAGCTCGTCGCGGACGACAACAGGTTCCTCGAGGTCGGCGCCCTCTACGGCAAGAACATGGTGGTGGGCTTCGCCCGCTTCGGGGGTCGCGCGGTCGGGATCGTCGCGAACCAGCCGGCCCACCTGGCCGGCGTACTCGACATCGACGCTTCGAAGAAGGGGGCGCGCTTCGTCCGCTTCTGCGACGCCTTCAACCTCCCGATCGTGACCTTCGTCGACGTCCCCGGCTTCCTTCCCGGCGTCGCCCAGGAGCACGGCGGCATCATCAAGCACGGCGCGAAGTTGCTCTACGCCTTCTGCGAAGCGACGGTTCCGCGCATCACGATCATCACCCGCAAGGCCTACGGCGGAGCGTACGTGGTGATGAGCAGCAAGCACACGCGCGCGGACATCAACCTCGCCTATCCGACCGCCGAGCTGGCCGTGATGGGCCCCGACGGTGCGGTCAGCATCGTATTCCGCAACGACCTCAAGAACGCCTCGGACCCGGAGACGCGGCGGGCCGAGCTCGAATCCGATTACCGCGAGAACTTCGCCAACCCCTACAAGGCGGCGGAGCTCGGCTACATCGACGACGTGATCCGGCCCGAGGAGACGCGCCCGCGGGTGATCCAGGCGCTCGAGATGCTCTCGACCAAACGCGACACGCTACCGCCGAAGAAACACGGCAACATCCCCCTCTGACCCGATGTTCGACAAGATCCTCATTGCCAACCGGGGTGAGATCGCGGTCCGTGTGATCCGTGCCTGCCGGGAGATGCGGATCCGGACCGTCGCCGTCTACTCCGACGTCGACCGCGAGTCGCTGCACGTGCGCTTCGCCGACGAGGCGTACCCTTGCGGGCCGCCTCCGGCCCGCGAGTCCTACCTCGTGATGGATCGGATCCTGGAGATCGCGAAACGCTCCGGGGCCCAGGCCATCCACCCCGGATACGGCTTCCTGGCGGAGAACGGGGAGTTCGCCGATCGCTGCGAAAGCGAGGGGATCGTCTTCATCGGCCCCAGCGGCGATGTGATGCGCTCCATGGGGGACAAGGTCACCTCCCGCCAGACGATGGAAAAGGCGGGCGTTCCGATCGTCCCCGGCACCACCGAACGGCTCTCGGACGAGGCCATCGCGCGCTGGATTCGCGACGTGGGGCCGCCGGTGATGGTCAAGGCCAGCGCCGGCGGCGGCGGCAAGGGCATGCGACTCGTGAACAACGAGGCCGAGATCCCCCAGGCCATCGCCCGCGCGCGAAGCGAGGCGAAGTCGTCCTTTGGCGACGACGGCCTCTACGTCGAGAAGTTCATCAAGCAGCCGCGGCACATCGAGATCCAGATCCTGGCGGATTCCCACGGCAACGTGATCCATCTCTTCGAGCGGGAGTGCTCCATCCAGCGGCGCCACCAGAAGGTGATCGAAGAGGCGCCGGGGAACGGCATCACGCCGGAGCTTCGCGAGAAGATGGGCGAGGCGGCGGTCGCCGCGGCGAAGGCAGTCGGGTACCGGGGCGCCGGAACCTGTGAGTTCCTGATGGACCCGCAGAAACACTTCTACTTCCTCGAGATGAACACGCGGGTCCAGGTGGAGCACGCCATCACCGAGGCGATCACCGGCATCGACATCGTGAAGGCCATGATCCGCGTGGCCGCCGGCGAGCCGCTCGGCATCGCCCAGGAGGACGTGGCGATCCACGGGCACGCCATCGAGGCGCGCATCTACGCCGAGGATCCCGACCAGAACTTCGTGCCTTCTCCGGGGAACATCGTCCTGTACCGGCCCGCGAGCGGAATCGGCGTGCGCGTCGACAGCGGCGTCTCCCAGGGGGCCACGGTCACGGTCCACTACGACCCGATGATCGCGAAGCTCATCACCTGGGGCGTCGATCGACGGGAGGCCATCGACCGCCTCGAGCGGGCCCTCTTCGAGTTCGTCGTGAAGGGAATCAAGACCTCGATCCCCTTCCACCGGAAGGTCGTGCGACACCCGATCTTCCTGGAGGGACGCTACGACACGAGCTTCATCGACGCGCACATGGAAGGCGGCAAGGGGGCGACGGAGATCCCGAGCGGAGAGAAGGACGAGACCCGACGCGTCGCCTTCATGCTGGCGGCGATCGCCGCATACCGGCGCGACAAGGAGCAGGTCGTTCGCGCGTCGGCCGTGTCGGCCGACGGCGCCTCTGTGGAACCGTGGAAGCAGTACGGGCGCCGCGCGCAGATGCGGGGGAACCTGCGGTGAACTACGAGGTCTCGGAGAAGAAGGGAGAGAGTCTCCGAATCGGTCTGCGCGAAATCGGCGAGAGCCAGTACGAGGTCACGATCGGAGACGACAGCGTGCACGTCGACGCGGTGAGGAGCGGGCGCACCCTCTACTCCGTCATCGAAGACGGACAGCAGTTCGAGGCCGTCGTGGATGAGAACGGGGCCCACGGCTTCGACGTGCTCGTCGGCGGGCGCATCTTCCACCTCGAATCCGTGGACGAGCGAACCCGGCTGCTGGCGGGCTCGGCCATGCCGGTCACCTCGGGGCCGCAGACCGTCCTCGCCGAGATGCCCGGCAAGATCGCCAAGGTGAGCGTCGAGGTCGGTGTCGAGGTGAGCGAGGGACAGGGGATCGTGGTCGTCGAGGCCATGAAGATGGAGAACGAGATCCCCTCGCCCATCGCCGGGATCGTCGTGGAGATCGCCGTCTCCCCGGGAGACACCGTCGAGGCGGGGACGACGCTGTTCGTGGTCGAGCCGCTCGAGCCCGGCGACTGAGCGGGCCAGCGTCGAACGGCTGTTGCGCCTGTAGCGGGGTGGGCGGCCGGGGCCGAGGGGGATCCCTCCGCGAATGGCTCGCCTGCCCCGCGGCGGCTGCGCCGCCGCGGGGGGCTGCGCTTGATTTCGCTGCGGGATCCCCCTCGGCCCCGGCCGGGCGCCGTGTGCGATCAGGCCTCGCTTTGTTCGCTCTTTGCGCCTTCGCGTTTGCGGGCGCCGCCGAAGAGGAAGGCGACGCCGACGCCGAGGAGATAGAGCGCGACCATCGGTAGGGCCAGGAAGATCTGGCTCACCCAGTCGGGCGGCGTGAGGATGGCGGCCACGACGAACATGGCCAGCACGGCGTACGGCGTTCCCCGCAGCAGTGTGCGGGCGTCGACAATGCCGGCGAGGGATAGGAAGAAGACGAGGACGGGCAGCTCGAAGGCCACGCCGAAGGCCAGGAAGAGCCGGGTCGTGAGGGCGAACACCTCGCGCATCGACCACGCGGATTGGACGAAGTCGCTGTCGAAGCCGGTGAGGAACTCGAACATCAGCGGGAAGACGACCGCGTAGCCGAAGCTCGCGCCGCCGGCGAAGAGCAGCGTCGAAACCAGCACGAACGGGACGATGGCCGAC
>JAOTUO010000302.1 GCA_029863845.1 Myxococcales bacterium | reverse complement strand
GCGCGCGCCCCCGTCTGGGTGCACCGTCACGTCCCGCGCCTGCTCGATCTGGCGCGCGTATTCGACGGGGGAGAGCCAGCTCTCCATGGCGTCGGCACCGAAGTCGATCACGAAGTCGGCCTCGGAGAGATCGAAGAGCGGACGGCCCGCGACCCCGAAGACTGCGCTCGAGGCCTCGCTCAACGCCGTGTACGCGAACGGCTCGTAGACGACGCGCAGGCCGCCTCCGAGGGCCGCCATCCACGAATCGATCAGTCCGCTCAGGGTGGGACCCGTCGCCCCTCCCAGCACACCGAAGCGCGAGCCCGCCTTCTGGATCGCCTGGGCCAGCCTCGCGGTCGCCTGCTCCCAGGAGATGGGAGCGAGGGTCCCGTCGGCGGCTCGCAGCAACGGCCCCCGGTAGCGGTCCGGATGGTAGGTGCGGCCGATCCCGGCCTGCCCGCGCGCGCACAGGGCGCCGCGGTTGATCGGGTGCTCCGGGTTGCCCTCGAGCTTGACGGGGCGGCCCTCGCGCGTGCGCACGTGGAGGCCGCAGCCGGCCGGGCATTCCTGACACGTTGAAGCGTAGAACACCGGAAGACCCGGTGTAATGACCTCGGGCTGGACGACGTACGGAATCAGCTTCTCGACGGGATCCGAGCAGCCCGCAGCCGCAGCTCCGCCGACGCCGGCTCCGACCAGCTTCAGGAACTCGCGACGATCGAACTCCGGCATCCGTCCTACTCTTCTCCAGCACCGCGCCTAGTAGTGGCAGGTGTAGCAATCCTGCGACGCGCCCTGTAGGCGATGACAATCGATGCACCAGCCCATCTGGGGCTTCGACGCAGGCAGTAGCCAGGGCCACCAGATGGTGTCCTGCGTCATGTAGACCTTGTCCATCTCTTCGACGGGGCCGTGACACCGCTGACACGACACGCCCGCGATCAGGTGCCGGTTGTGCCGGAACTGCACGTGCTCCGGCAGGCGGTAGATCTGCAGCCACTCGATCGGCTCCCCGCGCGCCCAGTGCTCCTTGAGGACGCGGATCCCCTCGAACTCGTCGTAGGTCGGCGGAAACTGCGCGTGGCAGCCCATGCAGAGCTGGACCGGGGGCACTCCCGCCGCCGGCGAACGATCGCTGCCGGAGTGGCAGTACAGGCAGTCGATCTCGTAGAGGCCGGCGTGGTGCTTGTGGCTGAAGGGGATCGGCTGCACGAGGCCCGGGGTGTCCGGGTCCTGGGCCGCGGCGTACGAAAGACAGGCCTCGCGGGTCGGCCACGGCACGTTGAACGCCGGCGGGATCTCGATCTGCAAGCGGGGGTCTGCGGCGTGGCGCGCCTTGAGGGCATGGGCCTCGCACACGCTGCCGGCCACGAGGACCTCGTCGGATTTCGCGTTCCCGGCTTCGCTTCCCACCACGCCGAGACCCAGGGTCGCGATGCCGACGGCCAGCGCGGCGAAGAGAACCAGGCGGGGGGTGGGGCCAATCGGGCTCATTCGGGGAACTGCGGACTCCCTTGGAGCATCGGACGTTGCAGCGAAGAGTCACCGGGCGTCGTCGAGCCCGAACGACCGTGACGACTGCGGCGCGGGTTCCGAACCGCGCTGATCGCCCCCACGTCTTCGAAATCGCCCTCGGGGCCTCGTCGATGACCTCGGCATCGACGATAGGGAACGCGTGACGACACGGCGCGACCCACACCGCGTCTGCGCGTCGCCAAATCTCCACCGATGGCGCGCGCTGGAATACTACGGAAGCCCCGGCGCGTCAAGGCGAGGAAGCCTCGAATCGGCGCTCGCTCCCGGACCCGGTCGACTCCCGGCGCATCGAAGCGGTCGCCCGCCGGCGGCGGCGGGGAACCGCGTGAGCGCCGCGGCGATCCGCCCGCGCCGGGCACGAACTTTCGCATGGGGCGAAACCCCCTCCCCCGACGGGAGCGGCTCGTTGCGAGCGCGAACGCATATTGACGAACGCGATGGATTCGTCAATGATTTCAGACGGTTCGCCTGGCAGCCCGGCCGGGGGGGGTGCGGGCGGGCGCTGCGCGATCGGAGACCCCCGTGATCGACTTCGAGCCCAGCGAGGAGCAGCAACTCATCGTCGAGACCGTGCGCCAGTTCGCGGCCAACGAGGTGCGCCCGAGGGCACGCGAGTGCTGCGAAGCGCGCGCGCTTCCCGATGACGTGCTGCATCACGCGCACGAGCTCGGGCTCGTCGCCAACGCGCTGCCCGAAGCCTGGGGTGGCGGGGGCGAGCGCAGCGCCGTCACCGGCGCCCTGGTCTGCGAAGAGCTCGCGCGGGGAGACCTCTCGATCGCCCTGGCGATCCTGTCGCCCGCGCTGATCGCTTTTCCGGTCGCCGCTTTCGGAAGCGAGGATCAGAAGCGGTCGCTGCTCCCGCAGTTCACCGGCGATCGCTTCGTTCCCGGATCGCTCGCGATCGCGGAACCGCGCGTGCGATGGGATCCCTTCACCCCGACGACGCGGGCCCGGCGCGACGGCGACGCTTACGTGCTCTCGGGCGAGAAGTGCTTCGTACCCTGGCTCAAGGGCGGCAGCCCGGTCCTCGTCATCGCCGCCACCGACGGCGAGGTGCACGGCTTTCTCGTCCCCCGCGACGCCGACGGACTCCGCGCCACGCCGGAGCGCAACATGGGCCTCGACGCCCTGCCCACCGTGGAGCTGGCGCTCGACGACGTGCGCGTTCCCGCCTCGGCCCGGCTCGGCGACGCTGCTGGCGCGGACATCCGGTCCCTGATCCACCGGGGGCGGGTGGGCCTCGCAGCCGCCGCCGTCGGGGTGGCGCGCGCCGCCTTCGAGGTGGCGCGCGATTACGCGAAGGAGCGCCACGCGTTCGGAGCGCCGATCGCGACCAAGCAGGCGATCGCGTTCCTGCTGGCCGACCTGGCCATCGAGATCGACGGCGCGCGCCTCCTCGTCTGGGAGGCGGCCTGGAAGCTCGACCGGGGTGAGGACGCCACGCGCGAAGCCGCCCTGGCGTCCCAGCAGGCGCAGCGCGTCTCTCTCGACGCCGCGGATGGCGCCGTTCAGGTGCTGGGCGGGCACGGGTACATCCGCGACTACCTGCCGGAGATGCACCTTCGCAACGCGCGAGGCTTCAGCACCTTCGAAGCACTCACCCTGATCTAGGTACGAGCCATGCCGATCTCCTTCGATGCGACCGAGAACACGCGCCTCGCGCGGGACTACTACCATCGGATGGCGGTCGAGCAGATGCGGCCGATCGCGAGCCAGTACGACGAGCGGGAGCACGAAGCCCCTAAGGAGTGGATCGACTACTTCTGGAAGCACGGCCGGCGCGGCCCCGAGACGCACGAGGGCCCCGGAGACGGCTTCGTCCAGGTCTGCATCCAGGCCGAGGAGCTGTGCTGGGGCGATGCCGCGCTGTACCTGCGCATGCCGACACCGGCGCTGGGCGGCTCCGCCGTGGCCGCCGCCGGAACCCCCGAGCAGAAGCAGCGATTCCTGGCGCGCTTCCGGGGCGAAGGCACCCCGGTCTGGGGTGCGATGGCCATCACGGAGTCCGGCGCCGGCTCGGACGCGGCAGCGATCGAGATGACCGCCGAGCTCGACGGTGACGAGTGGGTGCTCAACGGGACCAAGATCTTCTGCACGAGCGGCGAAGCGGCCTCCCAGTGCGAGGGGGGCTTCGTGGTCGTCTGGGCCACCGTGGACCGGAGCGCGGGGCGCGCGGGAATCAAATCCTTCGTCGTACCGGCCCTGACGCCGGGCATGAAGCTCGCGGGCCTCGAGAAGAAGCTCGGGATCCGCGCCTCGGATACCGCCACCCTGATCTTCGAGGGCTGTCGGGTTCCGAAGGCCAATCTGCTCGGCAGCGCGGAGGTGAAGAAGCGCGGCGCGAAGCCGACGGGAGACAAGGGTTTCAAGGGCGCCATGGCGACCTTCGACGCGAGCCGGCCCATCGTGGCGGCGATGGCGGTCGGCGTCGGGCGCGCGTCGCTCGATTTCGTGCTCGAAGAGCTCGCGCGCCAGGGCGTGCGGATCCGCTACGACGCGTCGCGCTTCGAGCTGGGCTCCGTCGAGAGGGACGTGATGGAGATGGAGGCCGAGCTGCAGGCCGCGCGGCTCCTGACCTGGCGCGCCGCGAGCATGATGACGCACGGTCGGCCCAACAATCTCGAAGCCTCCATGGCGAAGGCGAAGGCCGGGCTGGCCGTCACGAAGATCACCCAGAAGGCCGTGGAGATCCTGGGGCCCCCGGGTTACTCGCGGAAATGGCTCGTCGAGAAATGGATGCGGGACGGGAAGATCAACGACATCTTCGAGGGAACGCAGCAGATCAACCAGCTGATCGTCGCGCGCCGCATTCTGGACTACTCTTCCAGCGCGTTGCGCTAACGAGCGAGGTGCAATGAGCGTCAGCCCCGAACTCCTGGAGATCCTCGTCTGTCCGGAGACCCGGCAGCCGGTCAAGCCGGCGAGCGCCGAGGTGCTCGAGAAGCTCGCCCGGGAGGTCGAGGCGGGGCGGCTGCGCAACCGCGGCGGCCAGCCGGTCGCGAAGCCCATCGCGGAAGGGCTCGTGCGCGAGGACGGGAAGGTGCTCTACCCCGTCGACGACGGCATCCCGGTGATGCTGATCGAGGAGTCGATCGAGCTCGACTGACCGTCAGCCTGCGATCGGCACCCGGGGTCGAGAAGAATCCCGCAGCGAAATCAAGCGCAGGCCAATTCAATCTTCGCAAGGCGGCGCAGCCGCCGCGCAGTGAGCCGTAGGCGAACGAAGGCGCCCGGGGATGGCCGAGCCATTCGCGGAGGGATTCTTCTCGACCCCGGGCGGCCCTACTGCGGAGGGATTCTCTGCGGACCCGGGCGCGCTACTGAGCGAAGTCGCGGCGCTTCAGTTGGCGGACGTACTCGTTGAGCTCCGGGTCGGCGGCTACGACCGCGGAGATCCGCTCCTCGAACGCGGCGGCCTCGTCGCGCAGCGGCTTGTCGTCGATGGCGATGCCCAGGCATTCCGAGAGCTTCTGGACCAGCGCCAGGGCGCCGCGGGGATTCGGCGAGGCGCTGATGTAGTGGGGAAGGCCGGCCC
>JAOTUO010000301.1 GCA_029863845.1 Myxococcales bacterium | reverse complement strand
GGGCTCCTTCTCGGTCTTCTGCATCCTGGCGGGATTCGGCACGGCGATCGCGGGCAGTCTCGGACCCGTCGGGTGGCCGCTCGGGCGCACGGCCTGGATCGCGCTCCAGCTGGTCGCCGGCTTTGGCCTCGTACCGATCTGGTTGCGGCTCGGCTTCGCGCGCGGGGACTAATCGAACGAATCCATCTCCAGCCGGACGGGTGGAGGCGACGCCAAGGGCATCCGCGTCGGAAGCCCCGGACCGAAGGACAGGAACGACGAGCCCGCCGTCGGCTCGGGATCCCCGTGGGCGGCCGGGGGCCCGAGGTCCCGCAGCTCCCGGCTGGCGGAGCGGCTCGGATCGAGGCGCTGACTCCATTCGAAGTCGTCGCGGGCACCCGAGAAGTCGAAGAGCGCCCTGCGGGCGAGACCGCGTCGAAGGTAGGCCTCCGCGTCCACGGGATCCTGCCGCAGCGCCACGTCGTAGCTCGCCAGGGCCTCCTCGAAGTGTTCGGCCTGCACGAGCATGTCGCCGAGGAACACGTGGAAGCGAGGCTCCGCAGGGGCGATCTCGGCGGCGCGCGTCGCCTCGGCCAGGGCGAGGTCGTGCTCGCCCCGCTCGTAGGCGGCGCGGCCCGCGTCGCAGGCCTCGTAGGCGGCCTGGGCCTTGCGCAGCCAGGCCATCGCCGCTGCGTAACGATCGGAAGCCGGTGAGCCCGCGCCAGCCTCGTCCGGCGCCAGCAGGTGGGCGTTCAGACGCGCCGCCGAAAGGCGCTCGAGGTAGGGCGGATGCGCCGCGAACAGGCCTTCACGGATTCGCTCCCGCTGCTCGCCCTCGCGCTGGAGCAGGCGCGCACGCATCTCGACGGCGGCTCGGGGGTCGTAACCGGCGGCCTGCATGTACTTCATCCCGTAGAGGTCGGCCTCGATCTCCTCGCCGACGCTGCGCCGGCGTTCGACGAGGCGCTCCGTGCTGTCCGCGTCGGGGTCCAGCAGGGCGACCAGGGGAATCGCCGGCACCCCCACAAAAGCGGTGGCGATGAGGGCGCCGGTGACCGCCATCCGTTTGGCCGCGTTGCGCTCCAACACCTTGATGCCGTGGCGAGCCGAGGCGTGGGCGATCTGGTGGCTGAGGACGGCGGCGAGCTCATCCTCGGTCTCGAGCTGGAGGAGCAGGCCGCGCGTGACGCCGATCTTGCCGCCGGGCAGGGCCCAGGCGTTCGGCTCCGAGCTGTTGATCACCGTGAATTCGTAGGGAAGATCCGGCCGGCCGCTCACGGCCGCGACCCGGTGCCCGACCTCGGAGAGGTATTCGCCGAGCGCGGCGTCGGCCCTGAAGTCCCCGCCCTGGGAACGTCGGGCCTCGTCGTAGTGCCTCTCGCCCGTCCGGATCTCCCGGGCCTGGGAGATGAGCTTCAGCTCGCGGTCGCCCGTCACGGGATTGGTGGCGCAGGCCGCGCCGAAGAGGCCCAGCGCGGCCAGGACGGCAATCGCAGGCGGCCGGCCGGGCGAGCGCCTCATGGCCGCATTCTACCATGCGCCCCGTCGCCGGGGCTCACTCGATGCGATCGCCGATCCGGTCCCAGCGCATCTTCTGGGTCAGCAGCACCCACCAGGTTCGCGGGTCGAGCAGCTCGCTCCACGACCCGTTGAAGTCCCACGACCAGTACAACAGGAAGGCGGGGCCCTTGATCTCGGCCAGTCGGACGGTCCCCCAGAAGCGGCTGTCCTTGGAGTGATCGCGGTTGTCGCCCAGCATGAAGTAGCGCCCGGGCGGAATCGTCCGCGGATCGATGTCGTAGGGCGGGACGTCGAGGTCGTCGAGGGTCCGGTAGCGGCGGGAGCCGTCGGAAACGGACTGGACGGCGAAAAGGCTGCCGGCGCCGTCGTCGAAGACCTCCCCCGTCGGGCTCGCCTCGATCGGCGCACCGTTCACGTAGACCACGCCCCCGCGCACCGCGACGCGGTCGCCGGGCAGCCCGATGATCCGCTTGACGAACTCCTCGCGCGGGAGGCCCGGCTGCTCGTCGGCCGGCAGGGTCTCGCCGCCGCCCCGGGCCACGGTGAAGACGATGACGTCACCCCGCGCGGGGTCGCGGATCGCAGGCCCGCGCACGTCCGTGAACGGAACCTTGACGCCGTAGAGGAACTTGTTCACGAACAGGTGATCGCCGATCAGCAGCGTGGGGAACATGGAACCCGAGGGGATCCGGAACGGCTCCACCACGAAGGAACGGATGGCCAGCGCCACCAGAACCGCCAGGAACAGCGTTCCCACCTGCTCCCAGACCCCCCCCGAGGCGGGAGCGGCCCCTGCTTCACCCTGCCCGGGCGAGTGCGCGTCGTCGGCGCTCACGAGTCCCCCAGCTTGAGCGCGGCGAGAAAGGCCTCTTGCGGGATCTCGACCGAGCCGACGCGCTTCATGCGCCGCTTCCCCTCCCGCTGCTTCTCCAGCAGCTTCCGCTTGCGGGTGATGTCGCCGCCGTAGCACTTGGCGGTGACGTTCTTGCGCAGGGCCTTCACCGTCGTGCGCGCGATCACCCGAGACCCGATGGCCGCCTGGATCGCCACTTCGTACATCTGTCGCGGAATGAACTCCTTGAGCTTGCGGGCGAGATCGGTGCCGCGCGCGTGCGCCTTGTCGCGGTGGACGA
The DNA here is from genome assembly GCA_029863845.1 of Myxococcales bacterium. Classification (GTDB taxonomy): domain Bacteria; phylum Myxococcota_A; class UBA9160; order UBA9160; family SMWR01; genus JACZXC01. The sequence goes on along the minus strand of JAOTUO010000301.1, from coordinate 2,421 downwards.
TCAGGGACAGCGCATCCACGGGCTCGCCGTTCACGAGAATGTCGAGCTTGGCGAGGTCCGACGACGCGTACCCGACGACCTCGTAGTCGAGGGAGCCGTAGCCACGGGTCGCGCTCTTCAGCCGGTCCTGGAAGTCGACCACGACCTCGCTGAGCGGAAGCTCGTAGCCGACCTGCACGCGGTTGCCGTGCTGGGTCATGGTCTTCTGCGTACCGCGACGCTCCTGGCACAGCGCGAACACCGGCCCCACGTACTCCGCCGGCGCATGGATGGTGGCGAGGATCATCGGCTCCTCGATGCGTTCGATGTCCGCCGGCGGCGGCAGGGCGGCGGGGCTCTCGACCTCGAGCACCTTTCCCGAGCGCAGCACCGCGCGATAGCGGACCGTCGGGGCCGTCGTGATCAGGTCGAGCGCGTACTCGCGTTCGAGACGCTCCTGCACGATCTCGGCGTGCAGAAACCCGAGGAACCCGCAGCGGAAGCCGAAGCCCAGGGCCGCGCTGGTCTCGGGCTCGTAGGCCAGGGAAGCGTCGTTGAGCCGCAGCTTCTCGAGGGCGAGCTTCAGGGCCTCGTAGTCGTCGGCATCCACCGGGTACAGGCCGGTGAACACCATCGGCTTCGCCTCCCGGAAGCCCGGCAGCGGCTCGGCAGCGGGACGGCTGGCGCCGGTCAGCGTGTCGCCCACCTTCACGTCGGCCAGCGTCTTCACGCCCGCGATCACGAGGCCCACCTCCCCGGCCTCCAGGGACTCGACCGCCCGCGGATGCGGGTCGATGACGTGGAGCGCCTGGATGTCGCGCTCGCCGCCGCGGGCCATCATGCGAATGCGTCCCCCGCGGCGCAGCGCCCCGTCGAAGACGCGCACCAGCATCACCACGCCCACGTAGGCGTCGAACCAGGAGTCGAAGATCAGCGCACGCGTGGGCTTCGATGGATCGCCCCGGGGCGGGGGGACCCGCTCGACGACCCGCTCGAGCAGCTCTTCGACTCCCTTGCCCTCCCGGGCGGAGACGGGGTGGACGTCGGCCGCGTCGAGGCCGATCACGTCCTCGATCTCCTGGGCCACGCGATCCGGGTCCGCGGCCGGAAGATCGATCTTGTTCACCACCGGAATGATCTCGAGCCCGGCGTCGATGGCCAGATAGGCGTTCGCGAGCGTCTGCGCCTCGATGCCCTGGGCGGCGTCCACCACCAGGATCGCTCCCTCGCAGGCCTGGAGCGCCCGGGAGACCTCGTAGGAGAAGTCGACGTGGCCCGGAGTGTCGATCAGGTTCAGCTGGTAATCCAGGCCGTCGCGCGCGCGGTAGTGCATCCGGACCGTCTGCGCCTTGATCGTGATCCCGCGCTCCCGCTCGAGGTCCATCTTGTCGAGGAACTGGTCACGGCGCTCCCGCTCCGTGAGGGCGCCGGTCAACTCGAGCATGCGGTCGGCGAGCGTGCTCTTGCCGTGGTCGATGTGGGCCACGATACAGAAGTTGCGAATCCGGGAGCGGTCCGTCACGGGCGGGCTGCGCCCCCGCGCTCCGCGAGCGGCGAGCCCTCCGACGCCAGGTAGCCTCGAACGGCCTCCCGCCAGCTCCGCATGCGCACGCCCAGCGCTTCCGCCTTGGAGCCGTCGAGCACCGACCAGGCGGGCCGGGGCGCGTCGACCTCCAGGTCGCCGGTGCGGATGCGTTCGATCACGAGGTCGCCGAAGCCCGCCTCGTCGAGGGCGAAGCGTGCGACCTCCCACCACGTGGCGACCCCCTCGTTCGCCACGTGGTACACGCCCGTGGCGCCGCGCTCGACCAGCCCGCGGATCGCCTCCGCGAGATCCACCGCGTAGGTCGGCCGGCCTCGCTGGTCGTCCACCACCCGCAGCGGCCCCGAGGCGCGTCCGCGGCGCCGATCCTCGGCCTGGGCCAGGATGGCGGCGATGAAGTTGCGCCCCTCCCCGAATACCCAGCTCGTGCGGGCGATCAGGAAGGCGTCGGAGGCGGCCAGTACGCGCCGCTCCCCTTCCAGCTTGGTGCGCCCGTAGGCGCAGCGTGGCGCGGGCGCATCCTCTTCCGTGTAGGGACGGTCGGCATCGCCGGAGAACACGTAGTCCGTCGAGACGTGGACGAGGCGCACGCCGGCCTCGAGGCAGAGGCCCGCGAGCAGCCCGGGGGCGGTGGCGTTGCTGCGCTCCGCCAGCTCGGGCTCCCGCTCACAGCGGTCGACGTGCGTGAAGGCCGCCGCGTTGACGACGACGTCGGGCGGCGCGGCCAGCCCTTCGAAGAAGCGGCGCAGCGGACCGGGGTCGGCGATGTCGACCTCGTCGATGTCGACGGCGGCGACGATCTCACAGCCCGCGTCGCGCTCGAGGTTCCGGACCAGCGCCCGACCGAGCTGCCCGCGGCTTCCGGTGACGAGCCAGCGCGATCCCACGGCGCCTACTGC
>JAOTUO010000026.1 GCA_029863845.1 Myxococcales bacterium | reverse complement strand
GGCCGCCAAGGGGGTGCGGAGTGTGCGGGCAGGAAATCACCCGGGTGGGGTGGGTTGCCCTGCGGAGGTCGAGGGCGGCCTGCGCTTGATTTCGCTGCGGGAGCCGCCTGGCCCCCGGCCGCTGCGGGGCTGCCCGGCATCGGACGCCGCTGGGGATGCTTCAGGCGTCGAGGATCAGGGTGCGGCCGGTCATCTCGTCGGGGCGGGGCAGGCCGAGCAGGTCCAGCACTGTCGGAGCGAGGTCGGCGAGTCCTCCGTCCCGCAGCCGCCGGCCCCGGAGGTCGCGGGTGATCCAGAAGATCGGTACCGGATTGGTGGTGTGGGCGGTGTGGGGCTGGCCGGTCTCGGGATCGATCATCAGCTCGCAGTTGCCGTGGTCGGCGGTGATCAGCAGGGCGCCGCCGCGCGCCAGCACGGCGTCGCTGATGCGCTCGAGGCAGCGGTCGATCGCCTCGACCGCCCGCGTCGCCGCGTCCAGCACGCCGGTGTGTCCCACCATGTCCGCGTTCGCGTAGTTGAGCAGCACGAAGGCGTAGCGCCCCGCGTCCAGCCGGCGCAGCAGCTCCGCCGTGACCTCGCCGGCGCTCATCTCCGGCTTGTGGTCGTAGGTGGCCACCTCGCGGGGTGATGGGATCAGGACGCGGTCCTCCTTCGGGAAGGGCGCCTCGAGTCCGCCGTTGAAGAAGTAGGTGACGTGCGCGTACTTCTCGGTCTCCGCGATCCGCAGCTGGGATAGGCCCGCCTCGGCCACGAGCTCTCCGAGCACCCGGCCCGGGTTCTCCGACGGGAAGGCGATGGGCAGGCCGTAGTCGGCGTCGTACTCGGTGAAGGTCACGAAGACGGAGGGCTTCACCACGCAGCTGCGCTCGAGCTCGCCGGCGAAGAGCTCCGGCCGCAGGTTCATGATGGCGTTGGTGAGCTCCCGGGCGCGGTCTGCGCGGAAGTTGAAGAAGATCACGGCGTCGCCGTCGCGTAGCGGTCTGCCGCCCTCGACGACCGTCGGCATCACGAATTCGTCGCTCTCTCCTCGCGCGTAGGCGGCCTCCACGGCGGCGACCGCGTCGGTCGCGGTCTCGCCCTCGCGGTCCACGATCGCGCGAAAGGCGGCGGCGATGCGATCCCAGTGCTTGTCGCGGTCCATCGCGTAGTAGCGGCCGCTCACCGTGGCCACCTCGCCCCCGATCCGTTCGAGGTGGGGCAACAGGTCGCGCAGGGTCCCCAGGCCGGAGCGCGGCGGCGTGTCGCGCCCGTCGAGGAAGGCGTGCAGGCAGGGACGGACGCCGCGGCGACCGCAGTGCTCGGCCAGCGCCACCAGGTGGTCCACGTGGCTGTGCACACCTCCGTCGGAAACGAGGCCCATGAGGTGCAGCGTCGCCCCTCCGCTCCGGGCGGCGGCCACGGCGCGCTCGACGGCGGGATTGGTCTCGAGCGCCCCGCGCGCCAGCGCGTTGCTGATGCGGGTCATGTCCTGCTCGATGATGCGGCCGGCGCCCATCGTCATGTGTCCGACCTCGGAGTTGCCCATCTGGCCCGGCGGGAGTCCCACCGTCTCCCCGGAGGTCTCGATGCGCGCCGTCGCGTACTCGCTCTTCGCGCGGTCGAGGAAGGGGGTGTGGGCGACGGCCGTGGCGTCGCTCGGGCCGCCGTCGCCGATTCCGAATCCGTCGAGCACGACCAGGAGCACCGGCTGCGTCATCGCGTCACGCTCTGCGCTTCCTCGCCCAGCGGCTCCAGCTTCGGGGCTTCGCTCCAGAGCCGCTCGAGGTCGTAGTGCTCGCGAACCGCGGGTTGAAAGACGTGGACGATCACGTCGCCCAGGTCCAGGAGGATCCAGCGTGCCTCGTCGTAGCCCTCGATGCCCAGCGGTCGTTCTCCGAGCGCCGAGACGGACTCTTCCACCGCATCGGCGATCGCACGGACGTGGCGGTCGGAGTTCCCGCTGGCAAGGATGAAGACGTCGGCGAACGACGCCACGCCCCGCATGTCGAGCGCCACCAGGTTCTCGGCCTTCCGGTCGACCGCCGCCTGCGCGAGCCGGACGGCCTTGGCGAGTGATTCCGCCCCGGTCATCGCTGGGCGTAGAGTCCGCTGTGCTGAACGCTGTCGATCACGGCCTCCGGAACGAGATACCGCACCGAGCGACCTTCCCGCAGCCGGGCCCGGATGTCCGACGCCGACACGTCGAGGGCGCGGATCTCCACGATCCGGATCCAGTTTCCGGCCGCGCGATGACGCGCCGAGAGCCCGTCGTCGGCCACCTCGACGTCGTCCCGGAGGCACTTCGGCATCCAGTCGGCGAGCGTGCCCTCCGCCACCGGAGGGCGCGCGATCACGGCGAAGTGGGCGAGGGTCAACAGGGCCTCGGGCTCGCGCCAGGTTCCGACCTCGACGAAGGCGTCGTGGCCGATGATGAAGACCGGCGCCTGAGCTCCGATGCGGGGGACGAGGGCGCGCAGGGTCTCCACCGAGTAGGAGGGGCCGCTGCGGTCGACCTCCAGGGGGTCGACCTCGAAGCGCGGATTGCCGACGGTCGCCGCCCGCACCCAGGCCAGGCGCTCGGCCGCGGGCGCGATCGGATCCTCCGCGCTCCCCCGCTTGTGGGGCGGCTGCGCGCAGGGCACGAAGATCAGGCGCTCGAGTGCGAGCGCTTCGCTCACTTCCTCGGCCGCGCGCAGGTGTCCGAGGTGGATCGGATTGAAGGTTCCGCCGAAGATCCCGACGCGGGGGGGTCCCGTCATTCGCGAAGCTGACCGTCTCCGTACAGAACGAATTTGCGCGTGGTGAGATCTTCCAGCCCCATCGGGCCGTAGGCGTGCAGTCGCGAGGTCGAGATGCCGATCTCGGCCCCCAGGCCCAGCCGGTAGCCGTCGGCAAAGGCGGTCGAGCAGTTGACCCCGACCGTCGAGGAGTTCACGCGGCGAAGAAACTCCTGTGCGCTTCCGTAGTGCTCCGTGACGATGATCTCGGTATGGTCCGATCCGTAACGGCGGATGTGCTCGACGGCAGCGTCGAGGCTGTCGACCACGCGAACGGCCAGGATCGGGCCGAGGAACTCCTCGCTCCAGTCGCTCTCCCGCGCGGCGACCGCGTCGCCGAAGATCTCGCAGGTGCGCTCATCGCCCCGCACCTCGACGCCCTCTTCGTGCAGTGCCTTGAGCACGTTCGGCAGCACCGTCCGGGCCGCGTCGAGATGGACGAGCAGCGTCTCGAGGCCGTTGCAGACAGCCATCTGTCGCAACTTGGAGTCGACGACGATCCGCTTCGCCATCTCGGGATCGGCGCTCGCGTCGATGAACACGTGGCAGACACCGGCGTCGTGCTGGATCACCGGGATGCGCGAGTTCTCCGTGACCTTGCGGATCAGGCCGGGTCCGCCGCGCGGGATGATGAGGTCGACGTTGGCGTCCTCGCGCAGCAGGTGGTCGATGGCCTCGCGGTCGGTCGTGCTCACGATCGCGATCGCGTCCTCGGGGACGCCGGTCTCGCGGGCGGCGGCCCGCAGCTCCTCGGCCAGCGCCAGGTTCGAGTGGATGGACTCCGAGCCGCCGCGCAGGATGACCGCGTTGCCGGCCTTCACGCACAGCGCGGCGGCGTCGACGGTCACGTTGGGGCGCGATTCGTAGATGATCCCGATCACGCCCAGGGGAATTCGCATGCGGCCCACCCGCAGGCCGTTGGGGCGGACCGACATCGACTCGATGCGGCCCACGGGGTCGGGAAGCGCGGCGACATCCCCGAGGCCGGCCAGCATGTCGCGCCACTTGGAGTCGCCGAGCTCGAGGCGCTTCACCAGGGGGCCGGCGACCCCCTTCGCCTCGGCCTCTCGCAGGTCGCGGTCGTTGGCTTCGCGGATGCGCTCCCGCGCCGCCTCGAGCCGCTCGGCGGCGCGTTGCAGCCACGCGTCCTTGTCGCGCGTCGAGATCTCGGCGCAGAGCCTGGAAGCCTGGCGCGCCCGCACCGCGAGGTCGTGGATCCGGTCCCGGAGATTCGTGGCCTGGCGGCTCATGACCTGTCCGCTTCCGTTGGCTCCGTCCGCGACGGGCCCACCAGCAGGACGAGATCGTCCCGATGTATCACCTCGTCGCCGTTCGAATATCCTAGCACCCGGCGAATCTGCCGCGTGGGCAGTCGCGCGATGCGGCGGATCTCGTCGGAGTCGTAGGCCACGAGCCCACGGGCGAGCTCCCGGCCCTGCTCTTCCACGCAGGCCACCGGATCGCCGATTCCGAATTTCCCGCGCACCTCGACGACGCCGGCCGGTAGGAGACTCTTGCCCCGGTGGAGCAGAGCCGCTGCGGCCCCCGCGTCGATCACGAGCTCGCCGCGCGTGCGCGTGGTGAAGGCGAGCCAGTGCTTCCGGCTCCGGAGCCGGGAGCCCGCGAGAAAGAGCGTCCCCACCGGCTCGCCGGCGGCGACGCGCAGCAGCACGTCGCGGCTGCGGCCGTTGCACAGGACCGTCGAGCCGCCGCAGCGGGCCGCCGTCCGCACCGCCTCCAGCTTGGTCGTCATGCCTCCGCGACCGAACGCGCTCGTCGATCCCTGGGCTGCGCGTTCGATCTCCGGCGTCACCGCCTCGACCACGTCGAAGTACGGCGGCTTCGGAGCCCCGGCGACCGGCGGCGAGGTGTGCAGACCGTCGACGTCCGAAAGGATCACGAGCAGGTCGGCACCGATCAGGTTGACGACGGTTGCGGAAAGGTTGTCGTTGTCGCCGAAGCGGATCTCCTCGGTGGCGACGGTGTCGTTCTCGTTGACGATCGGAACCACCCCGAGCCGGAGCAGTGTCATCAGCGTGTGGCGCGCGTTGAGGAAGTGCTCCCGCTCCTCGAGGCCGCGGCGGGTCACGAGCACCTGCGCCACGTGCTTTTCGAAGCGGGCGAAGCGCCGCTGGTAGAGCTCGATCAGTCCGATCTGCCCGATGGCCGCCGCGGCCTGAAGCTCCGGGATCGAGCTCCCGGGGTGGGTCCAGCCGAGGCGGTTGCTTCCGACCGCGATCGCTCCGGAGGAGACGATGACGATCTCGCGGCCGTCGTCCTGAAGCCGCGCGACCTGGCGCGCGATGTTCCCGAACACGCGCCGGCGGAGCGCACCGTTCTCCGTGAGCACGCTGCTGCCCACCTTGACCACGAGGCGCCGGGCGCGCCTCGCGATGTCGTGCCTCTGCTCGCGGTCCTTCACGACGCCCGCTCCGCCGTCGCGGAGTCGCACGCCGCGAGGGCTCGCGCCATGGCCCGCAGCAACGCTTCGATGCCCTCCCCGGTGGTGCTGGAGACGCGCAGCACCTCCCGGCCGCGAGAGCGCAAATCCGCCTCCAGCGCCGCCAGCTTCTCGCGGTCGGGCACGAGGTCGATCTTGGAGAGCGCCACGATCTCGGTCCGGTCCAGCAGTGCCGGTTCGTAGGCGCCCAGCTCCGCGCGGATGGCCTCGTAGTCCGCGCTCAGGTCACGGGACTCCAGCGCCCAGGCGCCGGCGTCGAGCAGGTGCACGATGGCGCGGGTGCGCTCGATGTGCCGCAGGAAGCGATCGCCGAGTCCGACCCCGCGGCTCGCGCCCTCGATCAGCCCGGGGATGTCGGCCACGACGAAGCGGCGCTCGTCCACCTCCGCGACCCCCAGGGACGGGATCAGCGTCGTGAAGGGATAGGCCGCCACGCGCGGCCGCGCCGCCGAGATGCGTCGAAGCAGCGTCGACTTGCCGGCGTTGGGGAAGCCGACGAGGCCCACGTCGGCCAGCAGCTTGAGTGACAGCCGGACCCGGCGTATCTGACCGGGCTGGCCGCGCTCGGCGAAGTCCGGGGTCTGGCGCGTGGACGTCGCGAACTGCGCATTACCCCGGCCGCCCTTCCCGCCGCGGGCGATGACGACCCGCGCTCCGTCGAGCGCGAGGTCCTCGAGCATCGATCCGTCCTCGGCGTCGTAGACGACCGTGCCCAGCGGCAAGGCGATCTCCACGGAGCGCGCGTCTTTTCCGTTGCGGCAGCGGCCGGCGCCGCCGTGGCCGGCCTCGGCGCGGATCTCGCGCTGTAGCCGACGGTCGATCAGCGTCGACAGGTTGCGGTCTGCGATCAGCACGACGTCGCCGCCCCTGCCTCCGTCGCCGCCGTCCGGTCCGCCGCGCGGAACGAACTTCTCCCTGCGCAGGCTCACGCAGCCGTCACCTCCGTCTCCGGCAAAGACGGCGATCGTCACCTCGTCGATGAACGACTCGTTCGATTTCACGGAACCCGACCGGCGGTCTCGAGCTTCGATCGCTCGCCTTGCAGCGGCCGCCTCACGTCCGTTCCAGTGGCGCGGCCTTCGGTTTTGCGGACTTGCTGCGAGCCGGACTCCGCTGCTTGCGCGGCGGCTCCGGTCTGCGCGCCCCGGCTGCGGCGGGTTGGCTCGGCCGAGCGCGGGACGGAGGATCTAGCTCGGCGGCTCCACCCGCGCGACGACGCGGCCGCGGGACCTGCCGTAGTTGACGACGCCGTCGCAGAGTGCAAACAGGGTGTAGTCGCGGCCCAGACCGACGTTGCGACCGGCGTGGATCGACGTGCCCACCTGTCGAACCAGGATCGAGCCGGCCGTCACGGTCTGTCCGCCGTACACCTTGACGCCGCGCCGCTGCCCCTGGCTGTCGCGGCCGTTGCGCGAGCTGCCCTGCCCTTTCTTGTGTGCCATGACTCAGCCTTCGATCCGGTCGACCCGGACCTCGGTATAGGGCTGTCGGTGCCCGGCCTTGCGGCGATAGCCCGTGCGGCGCTTCATCTTGAAGATCGTGAGCTTCGGCCCGCGAGCCTGGTCGGTGATCGTTCCCACGACCGTCGCGCCCTTCACGAGCGGCGTTCCGATCCGCGCTTCGCCGTCGCCGCCCACGAGGAGGACCTCGCCGAACTCGACGGTTTCCCCGATCTCGCCGGCGAGCTTCTCGACGCGCACCGACTCTCCGGGCGCGACGCGCAGCTGCTTGCCACCGGTTCGGACGACCGCGAACATCAGGCTTCCTCGGACTCTACGGATCGCCGCAGTATCGGTTTTTCCGCTTCGACGTCAAGCGCTTGGGGCTCCGGAGGGGACGGGTGCGGCCCGGCCCCGGCGACGGGCTCCCGGGCGGACGCACCGGGCTTCCCGGCGAGCGTCGCGTCACCTGCCCTCCACTCGGCTGCGCCGGCCGCGGCCGGCTCCTCCGGGCTCTGCCCGGCGTCCGCCGCGAGCTCCGCCGGCGGGTCGGGAGCGGCGGTGAGCGTTTCCGCGGCGGTGGGCGGGCCCGGCGGCTCGGCCTCGACGGGCGCGGTCGACCCGGCCTCGCCCTCGGCGTCCACCCGGGCGTCGGCTTCCCCGTCCGTCTTCCCCTTGCCCTCGGCTTGCTGCGCGCCCGCTTCGTCGCCCTGCAGCCAGCTGATGGAGAGCGAGACCGGGGGCCCGGAGTCGAGCGCCGTGACCTCGAACTGCTCCTGGTGGAGACCGTGCCGCGCCCGGACCTCGATCTCGCGGCCGAGGTCCAGGCTCAGGGCGGTCAGCGCCGGGCGGGCCGGGCCGAGCAGCATCTCGGCGACGTCCGGGTTGACCGAGACCGCGATCTCGCGGCCGCAGAAGCGGGGCAGGTCCTTTCGGATCTCGCGCAAGAGCTTGTAGGCCACGCTCTCGCTCGAGAGGATGTAGCCGCGCCCCTGGCAGTAGCTGCAGGATTCACACAGCTGCTGGACGAGGTTCTCGCGCGTGCGCTTGCGCGTCATCTCCACGAGGCCGAGCTCGGAGATCTTGAGGATGTTCGTGCGGGCCTTGTCCTGGCGCAGGGCGTCATGGAGTGCGCGGTAGACCTTCTCGCGGTTCTCCGAGCTCTCCATGTCGATGAGGTCGATGATGATCAGGCCCCCGATGTTGCGGAAGCGGAGCAGGTGGACGACCTCCTTGACGGCCTCGAGGTTGGTCTTGAGCACGGTCTCCTCGAGATCGCGCTTGCCGACGAAACGCCCGGTGTTCACGTCGATGGCGGTGAGCGCCTCGCTCTGGTCGACCACGAGGTGGCCGCCGGACTTGAGCCAGACCTTCGTTCCCAGGTTTTGATCGATGCAACGCTCGATGTCGAAGTCGTCGAAGAGCGGTATCGCGCCCGTGTAGTGCTCGAGCTTCGGCTTGGGGTCGGCCACGAAGCGCGAGAGGAACTCCTTCATCTGCTCGTAGACCTGCTCGTCGTCGATCACGATCCGCTTCGTCCGGGTGTTGGCGACGTCGCGGATCACCCGAAGCGGGAGCGAGAGCTCGGTGTGGAGGGCGGCCGGCGCGCGGGCGGTCTCCCTGCGCAGCTGGATGTCGTTCCAGACGGAGGTCAGGTACTTCACGTCCGCCTCGATGTCGGCGCTGCGGGCGCCCTCGCCGGCGGTGCGGATGATGAAGCCGAGTTCCGGGGGACGGACGCGCGCCACGATGTCGCGCAGCCGTCGCCGCTCTCGATCCGAGCTGATCTGTCGCGAGACCCCGACCCGCTGGGCCCAGGGGGTGAGCACGATGTGGCGGCCCGCGATCGAGACGTGAGAGGTGATCCGGGCGCCCTTGGTGCCGATCGGCTCCTTGGCGACCTGAACCACGATCTGCTGGCCCTCGCTCAACAGCGTGTCGATCCGGGGCGGCGGTCGCCCGCTGCCGTTGCGACCGCGAGAGCGCCGGATCCGCGGGGCCCCGTCCTCCTCGACGTCGTCTCCGAGCTGGCCGGATTCGTCCAGGTAGTCGCCGACGTAGAGGAAGGCGGCCTTCTCGAGTCCGATGTCGACGAAGGCCGCCTGCATGCCGGGCAGCACGCGCGTCACGCGACCCAGGGACACGGTGCCCGCCACGTTCCGCTCGCGCTCGCGCTCGATGTGGAGTTCGGTGAAGACGCCCTGCTCGAGGATCGCGACCCGCGTCTCGCCGGCCTGGGCGTTGAGGATGATCTCGTTCGAAACCGCTGCGCGTGATGCGTCGCGGCTTCCCGATCGGGAAGTCTTGCGCACAGGGCAGTCCCCCGCGTTGGCGAGCCGACTGGGGCATCTGCTGAGGTCGTACGCACCGTTCGCGCCCGGTGGGCGCGATTGGTGGAGGCGGGGCTAGCTGGGGCCCGGAGCACACGGCGGCCACTCCGGGCGGACGGGGACACTCGCTAATGTCCCGAAATTCCTATTGAAATCGTTGACTCGCACAGTAAGTCGCTCTACGGTGCGGCTGGGTTTCCAGGCCTCGAACTCCGCGCAGCGCCCCGCCGCCCGTCCAGCTCGAGATTGGACACCCACGGGCCACGCTCCGGTATCCCCGCTGAAGCGCCTCCACTTGGGGCGTCAGCCGGATCTGGGTTTCTCCCCAGGAGCGCGAGCCCGCTGGACCGCACAAAAACCTGTTGGGTAGAAAGTCATGGATCCGAGCCGCGAGGTCAAGCCCGATCCCCGGAGGGCACTCCCGGCCGTGGATCGGCTGCTGAGCGCACTGCGTGCGGCTCATCCCGATCTGCCCGGCTGGGCGGCCAGGGAAGCGGTCCGGCGGGCCCTCGCGAGCGAGCGCGAACGCCTTGCCGGCGCCGAGGCCTCTGATCGGGTCGCGGATCCCCAAGGGGAACTTCTGGAGGCCGCAGCGGCCCGCGCTTTCGCACTCTGTGGAAGGCACCCGCGGCGTGTCGTCAATGCGACCGGAACCGTGCTTCACACCAACCTCGGGAGAGCGCCCCTGGCTCCCGGCGCCGCCGCGGCCGTCGCCGCAGCGGCCGCCTGCTACAGCGATCTCGAGATGGACCTGGCGACCGGAGAGCGCGGCGATCGACTGGCGGGCGTGGCCGAAAAGCTGGTGCTCATCTCCGGCGCCGAGGCCGCCTTTGCCGTCAACAACAACGCCGCCGCCCTGCTGCTGGCGCTCGACACGCTCGCGCGCGGGCGCGAGGTGATCGTCTCGCGAGGCGAGCTGGTGGAGATCGGCGGCTCGTTCCGCGTGCCCGAGATCATCGAGCGCGCCGGCGTTCGACTCGTCGACGTCGGAACCACCAACCGCACCCATCGGGGCGACTACGAACGCGCGATTACCCCCCAGACGGGCGTGCTCCTCAAGGTCCACCGCAGCAACTTCGAGCTCCGCGGCTTCGTGGCCGAGGTGACGCTCGCGGAGCTCGCCGAGCTCGGACGGGAGCGCGGCCTGCCGGTCGTCGAAGACCTCGGCAGCGGCACCCTCGTCGACCTGAAAGGTCAGGGGCTTCCGGCCGAGGCCTACGCCCCCGCGCGGCTCCAGCTGGGCGCCGAGGTCGTCTGCTTCTCGGGAGACAAGCTGCTGGGCGGGCCACAGGCCGGAATCCTGCTGGGCTCTGCGCGCTGCATCGAGGCGCTGCGGGCCAATCCCCTCGCGCGCGCCCTCCGGCTCGACAAGCTGAGCCTCGCGGCCCTCGACTGGACCCTCGAGGCCTGCTTGGACGGGCGCGCCGAGCGCGAGATCCCGGTGCTGCGGCAACTGCTGCAACCGGCGGCCGCGCTCGAAATGCGGGCGCGCCAGCTCGCCAAGCGGCTGGCCGCCGTCGCCGGCTCGACGTTGCAGGCGACGGTGCAGCCCGACCGCGCCGTGGTAGGAGGCGGATCGCTACCGGGGTTCGAGCTCGATTCCTGGGTCGTGGCGCTGGAGCTGAAGGATCCGGAGACGGTCGCGACGCGGCTGCGCGGGGCCCCGGTGCCCGTGCTCGCCCGGGTCCGCGGCGGCCGGCTGCTGTTCGATGTCCGGACCCTGCTCGACGACGACGAGTCCGCGCTGGAGGCTGCGCTGGGCGCGGCGTTGCGGACCGCGCTGCGTTGAACGCGGGCGGCTCATCCTTTAGGATAAGCGGCCGGAATCCATGCTGAATTCGCACGTTCTCGTCCTGAACCGGTCCTACCTCCCCATCCACGTGACCTCCGTGCGCAGGGCCTTCTCGCTGATCTACCGCAGGAGCGCGCGTGCGGTAAACGAGGCGTACGAGACCTTCGATTTCGAGCAGTGGCAGCGGCGGCTCGTCGCCGAGGAGGTGATCGGCACCGCGGACGGTCCGATACCGGTTCCACGCGTGATCGTGCTGCCGGGCTTCGATCGGATCCCGAGGCGCCACGTGCGCTACAGCCGCGTCAACGTCTTCGCGCGCGACAAGTACACCTGCCAGTACTGTGGCAACCGCCCCCCGCGGTCGGAGCTGAATCTCGACCACGTGATTCCCCGCTCGCTCGGGGGCAGGACGACCTGGGAGAACGTCGTCTGTAGCTGCGTCGACTGCAATCGGCGCAAGGGCGGCAGGACGCCCCAACAGGCCCGCCTGCGGCTGCGTCGCATTCCGAGCAAGCCGCGCTGGACGCCGCTGATGAACGTCATCGTGTCCAGTGTGCGCTATAAAGAGTGGCACCCCTTCCTCCACGTTGTCGAAGCTCGGACCGCCAGTTTCGCTGATTGACGGCGGAACCCGCGAGGCGAGGTCAGTGAACGCCAATCTCGGCGCCATGAACGACGGACGAGAGCCGCATCCGGTGGCTCGCGTGATTCCCGTCGGCGGCGGCAAGGGGGGCGTCGGGAAGACCTTCGTCGTCGCGAACCTCGCCGCGAGGCTGGCGCACGACGGGTACCGGGTCGCGGCCGTCGATGGCGACCTGGAGGGCGCCAACCTCCACACCTGTCTGGGCGTGCCGCGGCCGCGGTGCAGCCTGGCGGACTTCGTGGCCGAGCGCGAGGACGACATCGCCAAGCTCCTGCTCGAGACGCCCATCGAGAACCTGCAGCTGATCGCGGCCACGGCGAGCAACCTCGCCACCCCGCAGCCGAGTCACGCCCGCCGCGTGCGCCTGGTGCGGGCCCTGCGCCGGATCCCGGCCGACTTCGTCTTCGTCGACCTCGGAGCCGGCACGCACCCGGCGGTGATGGACTATTTCATGATCGGCGAGGACGGCGTGGTGGTGATCGCGCCGGAGCCGACGTCGGTGGAGAACGCCTACGCCTTCCTGCGCGCCGCGTTCTACCGCAGGCTGCGCCTCGCCATGGTGTCCCACGACGTGCGCACGGTGGTGACCCTGGCCATGGACGAGCGCAACGAACGGGGAATCCGCACGCCCGTCGACCTGTTGCGGGAGATCCAGGCGATCGACTCGTCCGAGGGCGCGCGCTTCGTCGAGACGATGCGCGCGTTTCGGCCCCGCATCATCGTCAACGAAGTGCGCACCGCGGAGGACATCAAGCTCGGCTTCTCGGTGCGCAGCGTCTGCCGCAAGTACTTCGGGATCGACGCCGAATACCTCGGCTACATCAACCACGACGAGGCGGCGCGCCGGTCGGTTCGCGCGCGCCGGCCGATCGTCGCGGCCCACCCGCGCTCCGACGCGTCCATCTACATCGCGCGGATCGCTCGCAAGCTGCTCGTGCCGCGTCCCAGCGCGCCGTCGACGGCGCAGCTGGGCGCCCGTATGACTCCGGGTGCCCCGTGAAGTCCGTCTCGGAGCAGGACCACTTCGAGATCCTGGAGGTCGCGCCCGACGCCTCCCGCGAGGAGGTCGAACGGGCCTACCGGCTGGCCCGCTCCACCTACGCCGACGACTCCCTGGCCGGCTACTCGGTCTTCGGAGAGGGCGATGCCCAGGCGCTGCTCCAGCGCATCGACGCGGCCTACCGGGTGCTGTCGAACGACGAATCGCGGCGGGCCTACGTGGAGTCGCTTCGGGCGGAGGGGTCCTTCGCCGAGGTTCTGCCGCCTCTGGTCGAGGAGTTTACGCAGGCGGACGCGCTCCCGGGCGCGGACGTGCTCGCTGAGGCCGAGGAGGAGTCCGACGAATTCGACGGGGCGCGGCTGCGCCGCTCGCGCATGCGCTGCGGACTCGAGATCGAAGAGATCGCCGAAATCACGAAGGTCAACCCCACCTACCTCCGCTCCATCGAAGAGGAGCGCTTCTCGGAGCTTCCCGCCGCCGTCTACGTGCGGGGCTTCGTCTCGGCCTACGCGTCCTGCCTGGGCCTGGACGCGAGGCGGGTCGCCGCCAGCTACGTGAGGCGCTTGGAGGAACGGCGCGGCGCCGAGCACCGGTTCCCCGGGCGGCGCTAGCCGCTTTCGTCGAAGGTGTCCGCGCGAGCCGAGCCGTCCAACGGCGCCGGGCCGCGGGCTCGGCGGCCTCTGGAGTTCGTCATCGGCGACGAGGAAGCGGGCCAGCGGATCGACTTCGCGCTCGCGGAGCTGGCCGGACTCTCGCGTTCCCAGGCCCGCCGCTGGATCGACGAGGGTCGCGTACAGCTGGATGCCGAGCCGTGTCGACCGAGCCAGCGCGTCACGGCGGGCGCCCGCGTCGCGGCAGCGCCGCCCGAGCCGCTCCCCTCCCCGCTCGCGCCCGAGCCGATACCGCTCGCCGTCCTTTACGAAGACGACGACCTGATCGTGATCGACAAGCCGGCGGGTCTGGTCGTCCACCCGGCGCCCGGTCATCCCGGCGGCACGCTGGTGAACGCACTGCTCCATCACTGCGCCGACCTCGCCGGCGTGGGCGGGGTCCTGCGCCCCGGCATCGTGCACCGCCTCGATCAAGGCACTTCCGGCGTGCTGGTGGCGGCGAAGACCGATGCGGCCCACCGCGGCCTGGCGGCCCAGTTCCAGGACCACAGCATCGAGCGGGTGTACCAGGCGCTCGTTCGCGGCGTTCCGGGAGCGGACTCCGGACGCATCGACCGGCCCATCGGGCGCCACCCCCGCGACCGCAAGCGGATGTCGGTCCGCTCGCGCTCGCCGCGCGAAGCCTGCACGAACTGGCGGGTGCTGCGGCGCTTTCCGGCCTCGGGTCACGCCTGGCTCGAGGTGCGTCCAGAGACGGGGCGCACGCATCAGATCCGCGTGCATCTCGCCGCGATCGGCCTGCCGCTCGCCGGCGATCCCCTGTACGGCCGCGCGCGGCGGCCTTCCCGACGCCCGCCCGTCTGCGCTCGCCCGGCCCTGCACGCGGCCGTGCTCGGCTTCACCCACCCGCGCACCGGCGTGCGTCTGCGCTTCGAGGCGCCCGTGCCCGCGGATCTGGCCGGTCCCCTGGCGGACCTCGACGGCGCCGGATGACGCGGTCTGCGCTTCGACACCCCCTGCTCGACGCGTGCGGCGTCGAGCACGGCTTTGGCCTGCGCGGGGTGAGCCCGTCGCCGCGCATCTTGCGACCGCGGCAGGTGCACGGGGCGGCCGTAACCACACCCGAGGCGTGCACGGGGCAGGATCCCGCCGAGGCGGACGCCGTGGTGTCGCGCGCGGCGGGGGTCGCGATCGGCGTCGCCACCGCCGACTGCGTTCCGATCCTGCTGGCGACGGCGCGGGGAGACGCGGTTGCCGCCGTGCACGCCGGTTGGCGGGGACTCGCTCGGGGCGTCGTGGCCTCCGGCGTCGAGGCACTGCGTCGGCTGGCCGACCCGCATGAGCCACTGGTTGCGGTGCTCGGGCCTCACATCGGGCCTTGCTGCTACGAGGTCGACCGTCCGGTGCTGGATGCGCTCGAGGCGCGCTTCCCGCAGGCCCTGCCCGGGGCCCTGCGGCCCGCCGGCCGCCCGGGTCACGCGCTGCTCGACCTCGCGCTGCTCGCCCGCGCGGAGCTGGCGGCCGCCGGCATCGCCCCCGCTGCGCTCGGCGCCGTCCGCGACGCCTGCACCTGCTGCGACGCTGGGCGTTTTCACTCCTTTCGTCGCGACGGAGCCCGCGCCGGCCGGCTGCTCCACTTCATCACCGCCCGCTCGCTCGGAGCGGGGCCGGCCGGGTCGCAGGCTTGACACGGTGGTAGGAGCGTCATAGGCTCACTGACTGAGAGTCCTCGCGCGGCACCTCAGGCCGCGTCCCTTCCCGGCAAACGAGCCTTTGCGCGAACGGAAGGGCGTTTCATCAAGAAGCGGGTCCCCCAGCAGCGCGGGAGGCCCACGTTTTCGGTCAACTTCTGAGCCGAACTGTCCGAACGAGGGACTACAGCCAAATCCTTGGAGCTACGCCGGGGCGCGGATGGACGCCCCGCCCGATCCTCGCCGTAGCCCGTGAGCCCCATCGAGAGCCACGCGAGTCTTCCCAGCATTCATCAACCGGAAGCCACACCCCAGATTCGAATCACTAGCGAGATCGAACCACCACAGACAGAGAGGATTCCGTGAGCAGCCAACGCGTAGGTGAATCTTCCTCCTCTTCTGGACGGCGGGGCCGGGGTCGGCGCCGCGGTCGCGGCGAACGCGGCGAACGCGGCAACGGGGCGCGCGATCCGCGCAACGCGCGGCCGCCGGAGTATCCGGACGACGAGCCCCTGGTGGACGATTCGGACGACGATCCCAGCGCCGAGCGCGTGAGCGTCAAGGACCTCAAGGGCAAGTCGATGCAGTCCCTCACCGAGATGGGGGAAGGGCTGGGCGTCGAGAACGCCGCCGGTCTGCGCAAGCAGGACCTGATCTTCGAGATCCTGAAGGCCCTGACGGCGCGGCAGGAGCGGATCTACTCGGAGGGCGTGCTCGAGACTCTGCCGGACGGCTTCGGCTTCCTGCGGGCGCCCGACCAGAACTACCTCGCGGGCCCCGACGACGTCTACGTCTCGCCGTCGCAGATCCGACGCTTCAGCCTGCGGACCGGCGACACCGTCCTGGGGCAGATCCGTCCGCCCAAGGACGGCGAGCGCTATTTCGCGTTGCTCAAGGTCAACTCGATCAACCTCGAAGCGCCCGAGGCGGCGCGGCACAAGATCCTCTTCGACAACCTCACGCCGCTCTACCCCGAGGAGAAGTTCAACCTCGAGGCGCCCTCCGGAGGGCTGACGACACGGGTCATCGACCTGATCGCCCCGATCGGCAAGGGACAGCGCGCGCTGATCACGTCGCCGCCCAAGGCCGGCAAGACGATGATCCTCAAGGACATCGCCAACGCGATCGCCGAGAACCACCCCGAGGTCGTCCTGATCGTGCTGCTCATCGACGAGCGGCCCGAGGAGGTGACCGACATGGAGCGGACGGTCAAGGCGGAGGTGATCTCCTCGACCTTCGACGAGCCCGCCACGCGCCACGTTCAGGTGGCGGACATGGTGATCGAGAAGGCCCGGCGCCTCGTCGAGCACCAGCGGGACGTCGTCATCCTGCTGGACTCGATCACGCGTCTCGCTCGGGCCCACAACACCGTGGTGCCGCACTCCGGCAAGATCCTCTCGGGTGGCGTCGACTCCAACGCGCTGCACAAGCCGAAGCGGTTCTTCGGCGCGGCCCGGAACATCGAGCAGGGCGGGAGCCTCACGATCATCGGGACGGCCCTGATCGACACGGGCTCGCGCATGGACGAGGTGATCTTCGAGGAGTTCAAGGGGACGGGCAACGCCGAGATCGTGCTGGACCGCAAGCTGTCGGACCGGCGCACCTACCCGGCCATCGACATCAACCGCTCGGCGACCCGCCGCGAGGAGCTGCTGCTTCCGGATGCGACGCTCAGCCGGATGTACATCCTCCGGAAGGTGCTCTCGCCGCTGAACCCGGTGGACTCGATGGAGTTCCTGCTGGACAAGATCAAGGCCACCGACGACAACGAGGAGTTCCTGGAGAGCATGAATTCCTAGGCCCCCCGGCTCGCCGGCGGCCGCGGCCAGCCGCTTGCGGATGTGGGTGATTCCGGCGACGCGATCGCGTAGCCTGCTGCGATCCCTCCATTGAAGGCCGCCTCGGCCGCGGTCCGGCGCAGCGGTGGGGCGGCGTTGGACAGTTGCATGGCAGACCTGCTGGACAAGATCGCGGTCTTCGAGGGCCGCGCGGCGCAGCTCGAGGCGAAGCTGGCCGACCCGGCCGTGGCCTCGTCGCCAAGCGAATACGCGGAGATCGCGAAGGAGCTGGCCCGGGTGCGACCGGCCGCCGAGACCTCCATCCGCTACCGCCGGCTGCTGACCGACCTCGGGGAAGCGCGCCACATGCGCTCGGATCCGGACGCGGAGGTCCGCGAGCTCGCGGAGGCCGAGGTCGCGGAGCTCGAGGCGCAGCGGGAGGCCCTCGAAGGCGAGGTCCGGACCCTGCTGGTTCCCGGGGATCCCAACGACGAGAAGAACGTGATCCTGGAGATCCGCGCGGGCACCGGGGGCGACGAGGCCGCCTTGTTCGCCGACGACCTCTTCCGCATGTACTGCCGCTATGCGGAGAAGCAGGGCTGGAAGGTCGAGGAGCTGTCCCGTTCCGCGACCGACGGCGGTGGCGTCAAGGAGGTGATCGCCATCATCTCGGGCGATCGGATCTTCAGCCGCCTCAAGTTCGAGCGCGGCGTGCACCGGGTTCAGCGGGTGCCGGCGACGGAGTCCCAGGGGCGCATCCACACGTCGACGGTGACCGTCGCCGTGCTTCCCGAGGCCGAGGAGGTCGACATCCGGATCGACCCCAAAGACCTGCGCGTCGACGTCTACCGCGCGTCGGGGCCCGGTGGGCAGAGCGTGAACACGACGGATTCGGCGGTTCGCATCACCCACATCCCGACGGATACGGTCGTCCAGTGTCAGGACGAGAAGTCGCAGCACAAGAACAAGGCGCGGGCGATGAAGATCCTGCGCTCGAGGGTCCTGGAGCGCGAGGTCGAGCGCCGGGCGGACGAGCGCTCGAGTGAGCGGCGCGCCCAGGTCGGGACGGGCGAGCGCAGCGAGAAGATCCGCACCTACAACTTCCCGCAGTCGCGAGTCACGGATCACCGGGCGGGAGTGACCCTACACCGGCTCGAGGCGATCGTTGGGGGCGACCTGGACGAGATCCTCGATTCCGTGCACGGCCAGATGGCGGCCAAGGCGATGGCGGCGGGAGAGTTGGCGTGACGGCGGCCGGGGAGCGAGGCGACCGCGCCGCGGGCCGGCAAGGCCAAGGGCCGCGCAGCGAGGTGGAGCCGAGCGGGGATCGGATGCAGGGCCGAGCGGAGTCGGACGGAACGGAGAGGGTCTGGACCGTCCTCGATCTCCTCCGCTGGACCACCGAGCACTTCGCGTCGCGCCGTATCGAGACGCCGCGCCTCGACGCGGAGTGCCTGCTCGCCTTCGCGCTGGGAGTCGACCGCCTGCAGCTGTACGTGGCCTTCGACAAGCCCCTCAGCCGCACCGAGCGGGACGGCTACCGCAGCCTGGTGCGCCGGCGGGCGGACGAGCGCGTGCCGGTGGCCCAGCTGGTCGGGCGCAAGGAGTTCTGGTCGCTGCCGCTGCGGGTGACGGCGGACGTGCTCGTACCGCGTCCCGAAACCGAGACGCTCGTCGCCACGGCTCTCGATCTGCTGCCCGATCGCGACGCCGAGGCCCGGGTGCTGGACGTCGGAACCGGGTCGGGCGCCGTGGCCCTGGCCATCGCCCACGAGCGCCCGAAAGCGCGCGTCACGGCCACGGACGTCTCGGCGCCCGCGCTCGAGGTGGCGCGGTCGAATGCCGCGGAGCTCGGTCTGGCCGACCGCGTGCGCTTCCTGCCGGGCCCCGACTTCGAGCCCGTGGCGGGGGAGCGTTTCGACCTGGTGGTGTCGAATCCACCCTACATCGCGGAGGCCGTCCGCGACCGGCTGCCGCCGGAGCTGGCTCACGAGCCCCGGCAGGCGCTGTTCGCCGGCCCGGACGGTCTGGCCGTCCTGCGGGTGCTGGCCGCCGGGGCGGGCGGGGTGATGGATCCGGGAGCCGGGGCCGCCTTCGAGGTTTCGCCGGAGCAGGCGGCGCGGGTCGCGGACTGGTGCCGCGAGGCAGGCCTGCTAGACGTGACGGTGATCCGCGACCTGGGCAGTCGCCCGCGAGTGATCCGGGCCCGGGCCCCGGGTGAGGGAGCGTCGTAGATGGACCGCATCGTCGTCCAGGGGGGCGCCCGCCTCGCCGGAGAGGTCGCCGTCTCGGGGTCGAAGAACGCCACGCTCGCCCTGATGGCGGCCGCGGTGCTCGCCGACAGCGAGACCGTGCTGCACAACGTGCCCCGGCTGCGGGACGTGGACACGATGCTCGAAATCCTCCGGGCGCTGGGAGCGCGCGCGGACTGGCACGAGTACGACGAACACGCGGTGCGCATCGACGCGCGCAGCATCAACCGGCCCGAAGCGCCCTACGACCTCGTTCGCAAGATGCGGGCCTCGTTCCTGGTGCTCGGCCCCCTGCTCGCGCGCTTCGGCGCCGCCCGCGTCTCGGAGCCGGGCGGGTGTGCGATCGGCGTGCGGCCGGTGGACCAGCACCTCAAGGGGCTCGCGGCGCTTGGCGGCAAGGTCCGCCTCGATCACGGC
Organism: Myxococcales bacterium; assembly: GCA_029863845.1. Taxonomy (GTDB): domain Bacteria; phylum Myxococcota_A; class UBA9160; order UBA9160; family SMWR01; genus JACZXC01. Next base: position 1,958 of record JAOTUO010000026.1, on the reverse strand, counting down.
TACGTGGAGGTGACGACCAGCGGGCTGCGGGGTGCCGGTGTGGCGTTCGATCTCCCGACCGTCAACGGGACCCAGAACGTGATGATGGCGGCGGTGCTGGCGTCCGGTGACACGGTGCTCGAGAACGCGGCGCGCGAGCCCGAGGTCGTCGAGCTCGCCGATGCGCTGAACAAGATGGGCGCGCGGGTGCGGGGGGCCGGCGGCGACCGGATCGCCATCGAGGGCGTGGCGTCGCTGCGCGGCATCCGGCACGCGGTCTCGGGCGACCGCATCGAAGCGAGCACGCTGCTGGCCGCGGGTCTCGCCACGCGCGGCGACGTGCGCGTGACGGGGGTCGACACCTCCGTGCTCGAATCGACGCTCGACAAGCTGCGCGAGGCGGGCGCCGATCTCGACGTGGACGCGACCGGCGCGCGCGCCCGGACCGACGGGCCGCTGCGCGGCGTCAACGTCGTGACGGCGCCCTTCCCCGGGTACCCGACCGACATGCAGGCGCAGCTGATGGCCGTGCTGACCGTCGCGGAGGGTTCGAGCGTTCTCCGCGAGGGGGTCTTCGAGAACCGCTTCATGCACGTGCCCGAGCTTCAGCGCATGGGCGCCGACATCGCGGTCTCCGGGCGAACCGCCCACATCCGCGGCGTGCCGGGGCTCATGGGCGCGCCTGTCATGGCCACCGACCTGCGCGCCTCGGCGGGACTGATCGTGGCCGCGCTGGCGGCGGAGGGTGAGACCGTGGTGAACCGCGTCTACCATATCGACCGCGGCTACGAGCGAATCGAGGAGAAGCTTCGCAGCCTCGGCGCGGCGATTCAGCGAGAGGATTGAGCATGGCGAGCCGTACGACGGCAAAGGGCATTCTCCCCGTTCTGCACTCCGATGCGCCGGGCTTCGCTGCGGCCTTCGAGCGCCTCGCCAACCGGCGAACCTCTCGGGACGGCGACGTCGAGAAGAGCGTGCGCCGCATCGTCGATCGCGTGCGCGACGGCGGCGACAAGGAGCTGCGCGCCTGCATTCGGAAGTTCGACGCAGCCCAGGTGGAGCGTCTGGAGGTGTCGCGCGACGAATGGGACGCGGCCGCGGAAGCGATCGACCCCGCGGACCGGGCCGCGCTGGGCAAGGCGGCCATGCGGGTGCGCGAGTTCCACCGCAAGCGGATTCCCTCGAGCTGGGAGGTGCGCGAGGAGGGCGGCGCGACCTTCGGCCACCGCGTGCGCCCCCTCCAACGGGTGGGCATCTACGTGCCCGGCGGCAAGGCCGTCTACCCGTCGACCGTCATCATGAACGCCGTGCCCGCGTCGGTGGTCGAGGTTCCCGAGATCGTCATGGCGACGCCTCCCGAAGCGGACGGATCGATCCGGCGGGAGGTGTTGATGGCGGCGCGCGTCGCGGGTGTGCACCGCGTCTTCAAGATGGGGGGCGCCCACGCCGTTGCGGCGCTCGCCTACGGCACCGAGTCCGTACCGCGCGTCGACAAGATCGTGGGACCCGGCAACGTGTACGTGGCGGCGGCCAAGCGCCTGGTCTTCGGCGACGTGGCGATCGACTGCGAGGCGGGTCCGTCGGAGGTCGTGATCGTCGCCGATCGCGGCGCGACGCCGGGCTGGCTCGCGGCCGATCTCATCTCCCAGGCCGAGCACGACGAGCTCGCGTGTGCCGTGCTGATCACCTCCGTCAAGGGCCAGGTGGCGCGCGTGCAGGGGCAGCTCGCCAAGCAGCTGAAGACGCTCGATCGCGCGAAGCTCGTCCGCAAGGCGCTCGCGAGCCGCGGCGCGATCGTGGTGGCCCGGAACCAGGTCGAGTGCATCGATCTCGCCAATCGCTACGCTCCCGAACACCTGGTGCTCGCGGTCGAGGATCCGGAGGCGCTGGTCAAGCGCGTGCTGAACGCCGGTGCCGTATTACTCGGCCATTACACGCCGGTCGCCGTCGGTGATTACCTGGCCGGGCCCAACCACGTG
>JAOTUO010000300.1 GCA_029863845.1 Myxococcales bacterium | reverse complement strand
GATCTCCGATCTGGTCGCGCGCGTCGCCGAACTCGGGATGGACAGCCTCGCCGTCACCGACCACGGCAATCTCCACGCCGCCTACACCTTCTACGAGACGGCGAAAGCTCAAGGAATCCGTCCCATTCTGGGATGCGAGGCGTACGTCGCTTTCGGCTCCCGGCACGCGCGGGAGCGACCCGCCTGGGCCCCCGGGAACTACTCCCATCTGGTGATCCTGGCGCAAAATCGCGAAGGGTATCGGAACCTGGTGAAGCTGTCGTCCATCGGGTACGTCGAGGGCTTCTACCGACGGCCTCGGATCGACCGCGAGGCTCTTGCCTTGCACGCCAAGGGGCTCGTGGCCCTTGCCGCATGCCTCTCCGGCGAGATCGCCTTGTGGCTCCGACAGGACAACTATGACGAGGCGCGGAAGAGCGCCGAGTGGTTTGCGCAGACGTTCGGGCCGGACGGATTCTGGCTCGAAGTCCAAGACCATGGTATTGCCGAGGAGAAGAAGGTACAGGCAGGCATGTACCGCTTGGCCGAGGATCTCGGGCTACCGGTTCTCGCGACCAACGACGCTCACTACCTGGAACGCGCCGACCACGAGGCGCACGACTGTCTGCTCGCGATCGGCACCGGCAAGGACCTGGACGATCCCAACCGATTCCGGTTTCAGGGATCGGAGAGCTACGTCAAGTCCGAAGCGGAGATGGCAGCGCTGTTCCCGGACCGGCCGGACGTCCTCGCAAACACGCAGCGGGTGGCCGATCTCTGCGAATTCGATTTCGAGAAGCGATATTTTCTTCCGGAGTTCCCACTGCCGGACGGCTACGCCTCCGACAACGATCTCCTGGTCGAGCTCGCCAACGACGGAGCCGTCCGTCGGTACGGCGACTCACCGCCAGCGGAGGTTCGGGACCGCCTGGCGTACGAGCTCGACGTGATCACGTCGACCGGCTATGCCAGCTACTTCCTCATCGTGCACGACTTCATCCACGCGGCGCGTGAGCGCGGGATCCCGGTGGGGCCGGGACGGGGCTCAGCAGCCGGCTCGCTCGTCGCCTACACCCTCGGGATCACCAACGTCGACCCGCTCCGATTCGGGCTGCTGTTCGAACGCTTCCTGAATCCCGAACGCATCTCGATGCCCGACATCGATATCGACTTCTGCTTCGAGCGTCGCGGCGAAGTCATCGAATACGTGCGGGAACGGTACGGTCGAAAGAGCGTCGGGCAGATCATCACCTTTGGGACATTGAAGGCTCGGGCGGCGCTCCGCGACATCGCTCGGGTGCTCAGCATCAGCCCGGCCGACTCGGATCGCATCGCCAAGCTCGTCCCATCCGGACCCGGGTTCAGTCTGTCACTCAGCGAGGCCGTGAAGCGGGTGCCGGAGCTCGCCCAGCTGGTGAAGGGCAACGAGACGTACGCGCGGCTCACCGACTTGGCTCAACGCATCGAGGGCCTGGCGCGGCACGCGTCGGTTCATGCCGCCGGCGTCGTCATCGCGCCCGGACCCTTGGACGAGTACGTGCCGGTCTGCACGCCGCCCCAGCGCAACTCGCAGGCGAGCGTCGATGTCGAGGAATCCATTATCACGCAGTACGACATGGTCAGCCTCGAGAAGGTTGGCATGCTCAAGATGGACTTTCTCGGACTCAAGACCCTCACGGTGATCCACGATGCTGTCGGCATGATTCAGGAGCGCCACGGAGTGGTGCTCGACCTGGACGATGTCGATCTCGACGACCCGGCGGTGTACCGGTTGCTGCGAGAGGGACGCACAGCCGGCGTCTTCCAGTTCGAGTCCGCCCTGGCCACCGACATGCTGCGGCAGCTCCGGGCAGATCGATTCGACGACCTCGTGGCGACTAACGCGCTGATGCGCCCAGGGCCCCTGGACTCTGGCATGCATCACGCCTTCATGCGGCGCAAGCGTGGCGAGGACCAGGTTCGCTACCCCCATCCGGCATTGCGTGAGGTGCTCGAGCCCACGTTCGGCGTGATCCTCTACCAAGAGCAGGTCATGCAGATCGCCAACGTGCTTGCGGGCTACACGCTGGCCGAAGCCGATGTGCTGCGCAAAGCGGTCGGCAAGAAGGACCAGGATCTGATCGAGGCGGAGCTCAAACGGTTCGTCGACCGCGCCGTCGACCGGGGCCACGATCGGCGCGTAGTCGAAGATATCTCGTCCCAGATCCAGACGTTCGGACGGTACGGGTTCAACAAGTCGCACTCCGTAGCCTACAGCATCCTCTCGTTCCACACCGCGTGGCTCAAGGCGCACTACCCGGCCGAGTTCATGGCCGCTCTGCTCTCCTCGGAGATCGGAGATACCGACACGGTGGTGGCCTACATCAACGAGTCACGAGAGATGGACCTCGAAGTGCTCCCGCCGTCGGTCAGCGAGTCCGGGTGGAAGTTCACCGTGATCGGCGATGGCCAGATCCGGTTCGGACTCGGCGCCATTCGCAATGTGGGTCGCGGCGCCATCGAATCCATCATCCAGAGCCGCGATGCCGACGGCCCATTTACGTCGCTCACTAATTTCTGCGAGCGGGTAGATCTTCGGCTGTGCAACAAGCGGGTCATCGAGTCCCTGATCGCGGCCGGGGCGTTGGACCAACTTGACGGCCACCGCTCTCAACTCGTGGCCGCGCTCGACCACGCGCTCCACGAAGCGCAGCTCAGGCAGTCGGAGCGCGACAGCGGCCAGGTCTCGATGTTCGACCCCGGAGAGGCCGAACACGTCCCCTCCACCGAGCAGGACCTACCGGACGTGCCCGCCTGGACCGAGGCGGAGCGCCTTGCGAAAGAGAAGGACGTCATTGGATTCTTCATCTCGGGGCATCCGCTCGAGCGGTACCGAGAGGAGGTCGCGCTCTTTGGAACCCGGACCACGGCGACGCTGGGAACCTGGAGTGAGCACAAGGTCGCCGTCGCGGCCGTCGTGACCGTCGTGAAGCGCCGCATCAGCAAGAAGACGGGTGCGGAGTACGCGCGCATCACGCTGGAGGATTTCCACGGCACCGCCGAGGCGATCGTGTTTCCTGAGACCTGGGGACGGCTGTCCCAGGTCATCGTGCCTGATGCAGCCCTCCTGCTCAGCGGGGGGTACAGCACCCGGGACCGCGGGGAGGATCGGGCGCCGTTCATCGTCGAGGAGGTCCGACCATTGACCGAACTCAAGACCTCGGGAACGGTGGGGGTCGCCGTGGAGTGGCGGCTCGGCCAGGGTCCCGACCCGAAGGCGTCGCGCGCAATCAAGGCCCTCTGTGCGGCGCATCCCGGTAACGCTCCGATCTACGTGGTCTGGAGTGACGGCAATGGTGTCACCGCGCAGTTTCGATCCAGGGCGCTGACGGTCTCGCTGGACGACTCGTTCCTGGATGCGCTGCGCAAACTGGTTGGAGCCGACCGCGTGCGGCTCATCCGCACACCGTAGGATCGGATATGGCACGGACCGAGTTCCATCTGGATTTCGAGAAGCCGATCGCCGAGCTCGAGCAGCAGATCGCCGGGCTCCAGAAGATGGCCACCGACCGGCGACTCGACGTGCGTGGCGAGATCGCGCCGCTCGAAGCCAAGCTTGCCGACCTCAGGCGCGAGATCTATCGCACCCTCACACCCATGCAGCGGGTCCAGGTGGCGCGTCACCCGCGGCGTCCCTTCACGCTGGATTACCTCGCACGGGTGTTCACCGACTTCGTGGAGTTGAAGGGCGATCGGCTGTTCCGCGATGATCCCGCAATCGTCGGCGGCTGGGCCAGGCTACAAGACCGTCCGGTGATGGTGATCGGCCACCAAAAAGGCCGCGACACCAAAGAGAACCTGCGGCGGAACTTCGGAATGCCGCATCCCGAAGGCTACCGCAAGGCGTTGCGACTGATGCACATGGCCGAACGATTCCATGCACCGGTCATCACCCTCATCGACACGCCGGGAGCGTATCCCGGCCTGGGCGCCGAGGAGCGGGGCCAGGCAGAGGCGATCGCCCGCAATCTCGAGGAAATGGGCGGCCTGAAGACACCCATTGTCGCCGTGGTGATCGGCGAGGGCGGGTCAGGCGGCGCGCTCGCCCTCGGGTTGGCGGACCGGCTGCTGATGCTCGAGAACGCGATCTACTCGGTCATTTCACCGGAGGGATGCGCGGCCATTCTCTGGAATGACGCGACGCAGAAGGAACGCGCGGCCGAGGCCCTGAAGCTCACGGCCACCGACCTCAAGACCCTCGGAATCATCGACGAGATCGTCCCGGAGCCCGCGGGCGGCGCCCACGCCGACCCGGACGGGGCGGCCGAGGCGCTCGGCGAGGCCCTCGCCCGCCACGTCGCCGAAGTCGCCGAGGTCGATCAGACAGAGCTCCGCCTGCGTCGAACCGACAAGTACCGGCGCATAGGCCAGTACGTCGAGGCGTGATGCCGACGGTCGTCGAAGTCCGGTTCAAGGGCAACCGCCGCGAGTTCTACACTTGGGATCGGGAGAACCCGCTCCAGCCAGGCGATCCGGTGGTAGTGCCAGCCGAGCGCGGGGAGGACCTGGGGTACGTCTCCGCCGTGGGCGACCTCGCCGAACGGAAGTGCGGAGTGGCCTGCGAGGGGTGCTCGCTCGGGAAAGCGACGGAGCCCACGTCGGCGATCGTCCGGCCGGCGACGACCGACGAGGCGTACATCAGCGAGCAATTGCGGATCGCCGAGCAGGACGTGCGCCGCAAGGTGATGGAACGGGTGCGCGCGCACGGACTTGGGATGAAGGTCTCCGATGCCGAATGGCAGTGGGACCGCAAGAAGCTGACGGTCTTCTTCACTGCCGACAAGCGGGTCGACTTCCGCGCGCTCGTGCGCGACTTGGCGGCCCTGTTCCGGACGCGGATCGAACTCCGGCAGATCGGGGCGCGCGATGAGTCGAAGCGTCTGGATGGCGTGGGCCGGTGCGGGCGCCAGTACTGCTGCTCTTCCTGGCTGCCGGAGCTGCGTCCCGTGAGCCTCTCGTTGGCCAAGGAACAGCGGCTCTCGCTCAACCCCACCCAGATTTCCGGAGGCTGCGGACGCCTGCTGTGCTGCCTGCGCTACGAGCACGACTTC
>JAOTUO010000001.1 GCA_029863845.1 Myxococcales bacterium | reverse complement strand
GCTTCGTCGCGCTCATTCCTCGAGTAGGCTCTGGAAGATGCTTCGCGTTGCCGGGGACTTGTTCAAGGTGTAGAAGTGGATCCCCGGGACGCCGCGATCGAGCAGCTCGCGGCACTGCCGCGTGGCCCACTCCACTCCCACCTGCATGGTCAGGGCGTCGTCGTGCTCCACGACGGCGAGGGCTCGCTCGAGCTCCACCGGGATCGCAGCCCCACACAACGACGTGACGCGCCGAACGCTCGCGATGCTGATGATGGGCATGATGCCCGGGACGATCGGCGCCTCGATGCCCGCCCGGCGCGCGCGCTCGACGAACGCGAAGTAGTCGGTGTTGTCGAAGAAGAGCTGGGTGATGAGAAACTCGATGCCCGCATCGACCTTGCGCACCAGGTTCGCCAGGTCGGCCTCGGGGCTGGGGGCCGCCGGGTGCGTCTCGGGATAGCAGGCGCCGCCCAGGCAGAAGCTCCAGCGCGAGCGGATGAAGGCGGCCAGCTCGTTGGCGTGGTTGAAGGCTCCGGGCGGCGCCGCGTAGTCCGGCGGCCGGTCGCCGCCCAGGGCCAGCACGTTCTCGATGCCGGCGGTCTCCAGCCGGTCGAGGGTCCGAGCGAGCTGCTCGGGGGTCGAGCCGATGCAGCTCAGGTGGGCCAGGGGCGTGACGCCGATGTCCTGCTGGATCCGGATCACGATGTCCACGGTCTTGCGGCGGGTGGAGCCTCCGGCGCCCCAGGTCACGGAAACGAAATCCGGGTTCAGCCGCTTGAGCTCGGCGACGGTCCGGTAGAGCGCGGCGAAGCCCGCGTCGGTCCTGGGAGGGAAGAACTCGAAGGAGAAGACCGGACGCCCCGGGCCGTAGAGCTCGGAGATGCGCATGGACGCATTCTACCACCGCCTCTCGGCCATTGACGCTCGTCCCGGAGACGGCGAGACTGCGCCGGCCGGAGGTGCCGCATGACGATCCTGGTCTCGGGCTCCGTGGCGCTCGACCACATCATGGTCTTCCCGGACCGGTTCAAGAACCACATCCTCCCCGACAAGCTGCACATCCTGAACGTCTCCTTCAACATCGAGAGCCTGAAGACGCACTACGGCGGCGTGGCCGGGAACATCGCCTACCACCTCCGGCTCCTGGGGGAGGAACCGCTCATCCTCGCAACCGCCGGCAGCGACTTCGGCCCCTACGCCGACTGGCTGGACCGCCACGGCATCCGGCGCAGCGCGATTCGCGTGCTCGACGACCTGCGAACGGCCCAGGGCTTCGCCACCACCGACCTCGACGACAACCAGATCTGGGCGTTCTACGAAGGCGCGATGGCGCGTGCGCACGAGACGCGGGTTGACAGCGTGGACGAGCCGCTGGATCTCGCCATCGTCTCGTCGGACGGAAAACAGGCGATGGTCGAGCACGCCCGGGCGCTCAAGCGGCGCGGAGTCCCCACGTTCATCGACCCGAGCCACGGCCTCCCCATGCTGAGCCGTGAAGAGCTGCTGGAGCTGATCGACGGGGCGGCGGCCTACATCGTGAACGACTACGAGTGGTCGCTCACGCTCCAGCAGACGGGCTGCAGCGAAGCCGAGCTGACCGCCCGCTGCGAGGCCGTCGTCGTCACGAAGGGCGAGCGCGGCTCGACGGTGTACTGCGCTGACGACGTCATCGAGATCCCCCCGGTCCGGGCGGAAAAGGTGGTGGATCCGACGGCCTGCGGCGACGCCTTTCGCGCCGGCCTCGCCGCCGGACGGGTACGGGGACTGCCCTTCGAGACCGCCGGACGCATGGGAAGTCTGCTGGGGGCCTACCAGGTGGAGGTCGAGGGGACACAGAACCTGTGTCTCGACGTCGAGGCGTTTCGCGCCCGCTACGAACGCGAGTTCGGCACGAGTCTTTGAATGAATGAGCCGGAGCCCCGCCACGCGCGCAAGCGCGACTTGCTGATCCTGGTCGGCGCGGCCGTGCTGGCCGTCCCGTGGATCGTGGCCCACCCCTACGAGGGCCTGGGGCTGGCGCCGGAGGCCGTCGCGAGCTTCGCCGGCCTCGCGATTCTCGGCGGCGCCTTCCTGCTCACCTGGGCGACCGAGCTGGCGGAGCGGGACATTCCGCAGGCCCTGGCGATCCTGGTGCTCGCTTTGGTGAGCGTGCTCCCGGAGTACGCCGTCGACCTCCACTTTGCGTGGACGGCGGGCAAGGACCCGCAGTACGCCCACTATGCCGTCGCCAACATGACCGGCGCGAACCGCCTGCTCATCGGCGTGGGCTGGGCGGTCGTGGTGCTGATCGCGTGCGCCCGCACGCGGCGGCGCGAGCTCGTCCTGCACGCGCGCCAGCGCCTCGAGATCCGTTTCCTGCTCTGGGCCACGCTCTACTCGTTCTTGATCCCCCTGACGGGGACGATCAACCTCCTCGACGCCGTCGTCCTGTTCACCATCTTCGTGGTCTACGCGTGGTGCGCCTCCCGGAGCGAGTCCGAGGCGGTCGCGTTCGTGGGTCCGCCGGCGCTGATCGACCGCGAGTTCGGCACGCGGGGGCGCCGCCTCTGGGAGCTCGCGCTCTTCGCCTACGCCGCCTACGCCATCTTCATCTCGGCGGCGCCCTTCGCCGACAGCCTGGTCGAGATCGGCCGGACGCGCGCCCACGTCGACGAGTTCCTGCTGGTGCAGTGGGTGGCGCCCCTCGCGTCCGAGTCGCCGGAGTTCCTGATTGCGATGCTCTTCGCCTGGCGGCTCCGGGGGTCGCTGGGGATCGGTGCGCTCATCTCCTCGAAGGTCAACCAGTGGACGCTGCTCGTCGGCGCGATTCCGATCGCGTTCTCGCTGTCGGCGGGGTCCTGGCGCGGTCTGCCCCTCGACGAGCGGCAGACCGAAGAGCTGATCCTGACGTCGGCGCAGTCGCTGATGGCCGCCATCTTCATCCTCGATCTGCGCTTCAGCCGGATCGAGGCCGTCCTGCTGGCGGCGCTCTTCCTGGGGCAGTTCGCATTCACCAGCACCGAGGTGCGGTACCTCTTCACGGCGCTCTACCTGACGATCGCCCTGGGGCTGCTCGTCGTGCGCGGCGGGGTGCGCCGCGCCGAGCTCGTCTCCCTGCTCTTCTCGAACCCGCTCTCGAAGCGCAGAGCGTCTCCGTAGCGGAGGTCGAGGATCGCGATGGACGCCGACGTCGTCGTGGTCGGAGGCGGGGTCGTCGGGCTGGCCGCGGCGGCGGCGCTCGCCCGCACGGCGCGCTCCGTGCTGCTGCTGGAACGCAACGCGGACCTCGCGCGCGAGATCACGTCGCGCAACAGCGAGGTGATCCACGCGGGCATCTACTACCCGGAGGGATCGCTCAAGGCTGCGCTCTGCGTGGCCGGGCGCGAGGCGCTCTACGCGCGCTGCGAGGCGCTCGGGATCCCGCACCGCAAGCTCGGCAAGCTCATCGTCGCCACGGAGCCCGGGGATCTCGAGACGCTCGAAGGCCTTCAGCAGCGCGGCACGGCCAACGGCGTGCCGGGACTCGCGCTGGTCGACGGGCGCGAGGTCGCGCGTCGCGAGCCGTGCGTGCGCGCGCGGGCGGGGCTGGTCTCGCCCGAGACCGGCATCGTCGACGCGGCCGCCCTCAGCCTCTCCTACGCAGCGGAGGCCGAGGCCCACGGGGCCGTGATCGTGCGACGCACCGAGGTCGTGGGCATCGAGCTGCGGGGCGGCGTCTACCGCGTTGCCACGCGAGGACCGGGCGACGAGCGCAGTACGGTCGAGTGCGGGTCGCTGGTGAACGCCGCGGGCCTCGCGAGCGACGCGGTCGCCGAGCGCGCGGGCTTCGATGTGGACGCGCGGGGCTACCGGCTGCACCCCTGCAAAGGCGACTACTTCGCGCTGGTGTCGGGGACGCCGGTGCGCGTATCGGGCCTGGTGTACCCCGTGCCCTCGGGTGCGGGCCTCGGCGTGCACGCGACGCTCGATCTCGGAGGTCGCATCCGCTTCGGGCCGGACGCCGAGTACGTGGATCGCATCCACTATCGCGTCGATCCGGGCAAGGCGACGGCCTTCGCGTCGGCCGTCCGGCGCTACCTCCCGGAGCTGCGCGCCGAGTGGCTCACGCCCGACACCGCGGGCGTGCGCCCGAAGCTGGCGGCGCCGGGCGAGGCGTTTCGCGACTTCGTCGTGGCGGAGGAGTCCGAGGCGGGCTGGCCCGGCTTCGTGAACCTGATCGGTATCGAGTCTCCCGGACTGACCGCCGCGCCGGCCATTGCGCAGCGCGTGGTCGCGCTGCTCACGGGTCGCGCGTGAGCCAGACGCAGGCGGTGGCGACGTTGTCGCCGGCGCGATGTCGGCGATGGGCCGCGAGCGCGTCCTCGACGAGGCCGCGCGCGAGCTCGAGCGGGCGCGCGGCGGGATCGGCGCGTCGGACCCGGTCCGCCGCCGCGAGGAGCGTCGTCTCGGGCGACTCGACGCCGACGCCGCGCTCCGAGAGCCCGTCCGTGGCCAGCACCACGGCGCGGGCCCCGGCGAGGCTCTCGCGTCCCACGGCGAAGTGCGGGCGCAGCGACGCCTCCGTCTCGGCCGGAGCGCCCAGGAAGACGCGGGCCGGGCCGGTGGGTGCGAGGGCGCGCGCCTCGGACTCCGCCACCCGGAAGACGAGGCTGTCGGCCACTGCTGCCCAGGCGAGAAGGTCCTCGCGCGGTCGCACCAGCGCGAGGGCGAGCGTCGTTCGCGCCTTGGCGCGGCCCCCGCGTGCGGCGCGGTCCAAGATGACGGCGTTCGCGTCGAGGAACGCCTCCGCGGCGACCTCGGCCCAGTCCCGGTCGAGGTCGCCGGCGTTAGGCGCGGTCCAGAGCGGCGCAGACCGCTCGAGAGTCCGCTCGACCGCCCACTCGGCGGCCTCGCGGCCGTGGTGGCCGTCCGCCACCATGAGCAGGATGCCGCCCTCGCCGATGGCGAACGCCGCTGCGTCTTCGTTGGGATCCACGGAGGCGTATCGCTTGCGGGCGCCGCCCGTCGATACGACGATGGCCGCGTCGCCCTCGGCGATGGCGGAGATTCCCCCGAGCAGGGTCTGCTCGTCTCCGCGCAGCACGGCGGTAATCATCGCGAAGCCCCGTGAGTCGGCGTGGAAGCCGAAGCGAGAAGCGTAGACTATGCGCGGCCTTGCCCGGCGGCGTCGAGGGCGATCGTGACGCGCGCAGCGGCGGAGCCGTGAGCGCACCCCATCCGGACCGCTGGGCCCGCGCTCTGCTCCTGGCCGGAGCCGGGCTCGGCATCGCGCTCGCCGCCGTGGGCATCGTGCGATCGGGCCATGCGCCCGCCCCCGACGTTCCGGGTGCCATCGCCGTCGTGAACGGGCAGCCCGTCCCGCGGGAGACCTTCGCCCGCCTCGTGACCGCCGTGGCCCAGGAGCGCAAGAGCGTGACGCTCGACGCAGCGATGCAGCGGCGGCTGCTCGAGCGGCTGGTGGACGAAGAGCTGCTGCTGCAGCGCGGCGTGGATCTCGATCTGCACCGTTTCGAGCCGACGGCGCGGCGTGCGATCGTGTCGGCGCTGATCGCGTCGGTGACGGCCGACGCCGAGCTGGTCGAGCCGGACGAGGAGGCGCTCCGCGCCTTTCATGTCGAGAACGCCGACCGCTTCCGGCGGCCCGGGCGCATCACCCTCGACGTCGCGTTCGTGAGCACCGCCGACCGGCCCGACGTGGCGGCCTACCGGGTGGCAGAGACGATCGCGCGCCGGGTTCGGGACGGCGAGCCCTTCGACGAAGTTCGCGCGGCGCTCGCCGATGCGCCGGTGGCCCGCCTTCCCGAGGGACCGCTCCCGATCGACACCGTGCGCCAGTACCTGGGCCCGACGGTCGCGCGGACGGCCGCCCGTCTGGAGGTGGGCGGGGTGAGTGTTCCGACCCGCGCGAGCCCCGGCTACTACGTCGTGCGCGTCCGCGACCGCAGTCCGGACGAACTCGCTCCTTTCGAGGAGCTGCGCGATCAGGTGCGCGCCGAGTACCTGCGCCGGCGCGGCGACGAGGCGCTGGGCGATTACGTGGCCGGGCTGCGGGAAGCGGGAGAGATCCGCATCTTGGATCCGGAGCTGGCGCCGCCGTGAGGCCCGGTGTGGCGGCGCCGGCGCTGCTGGCGTGCCTGCTCGCGATGGCGGGACCGGCGCACGACGCGATCGCACACGGCCGCTCGATCTCCACCTCCGTGTGGACCCTCGAGCCGGGCCCGCTCCCCGCCGCCCGCGTGCTGGCCCGCGTGCGGGTGAGCGATCTGCAGCGGGCGGTGAAGGAGGCGGCCGGTCTCACGGCCGTAGAGATCGCCGTGCGCCCGGCGTCCGAGGCCGCGGTGGATGCCTATCTCACCGCGCACGTGGCACTGCATGCGGGTGCGTCGCGCTGCGAGGTACGCGGGCCGGTGACGGCGGTGCCCAGCGCGGATCCCAGCCACGTGGCCCGCCGCTGGAGGGTCGAGTGCCGGGAGCCCGGGCCGCTCGTCCTGCGCGTGGATCCCTTCTTCGAGGTGGTCCCGCAGCACTACCACCTGGCGCGCGCGACGCGCAGCGACGGCGAGGTGATCGAGCGCATCTTCGTGCTGGAGAGTCCGACCCATGCGCTGGGCGCGCCCGGGTCGGACACCGCCCAGCGCGGGGCGAGCTTCGCCGAGTACCTCGGTCTGGGCGTCGGGCACATCGCCACGGGCTTCGACCACCTGCTGTTCCTGCTCGCCCTGCTGCTCGTCGGCATCTCGGTGTTGGAGGTGGCGACGATCGTGACGGGCTTCACGGTGGCCCACAGCGTGACCCTCGCGCTCGGGGTGCTGGGCGTCGTCGAGCCGCGCTCCGCGGCCATCGAAGCGCTGATCGGCCTCTCCATCGCCGTCGTCGCGGTCGAGAACTTCGCCGAGACGGTGGGTCCGACGACGCGCCGCTGGATCCTCGTTTCGATCGCGGTCGGCCTCGCGCTGGCGGCGATCGGCGCCGCGTCCGGGGCGGGCGCCGTCCCGGCGCTGGCGCTGATCGGCGTTGGGGTGTTCGCGCTGTGCTACCTGGAGCTGATCCGTCACGTCGCGCGCCCCAGCCGCATGCGCTGGTTCGTTGCCTTCGTGTTCGGGCTGATCCACGGCTTCGGGTTCGCCGGCCTGCTGACGCAGATCGGGCTCCCGCCCGACCGCATCGCGCCGGCTCTGCTGGGTTTCAACCTCGGGGTCGAGATCGGCCAGATCGCCCTCGTGGCGCTGGCGTGGCCCATCCTGCTCGCGTTGGAGCGGGGAAGTCGCCTGCACCGCGTGCGCGTGGTTCAGGTGTGCTCCGCGCCGATCCTCGCGGCGGGGCTCTACTGGTTCCTGAGCCGCTCGCTCGGCTGACTCATGTTGCGCAAAGGCGGCCGGGGCCGAAGCGCGTCCCGCAGCGAAATCGAGCGCAGGCCAAAACTTCTTCGCAAGGCGGCGAAGCCGCCGCGCAGTGAGCCGAAGGCGAACGGAGTTCCACCGGGGATGGCCGAGCCATTCGCGGAGGGACGCGCCTCGGTCCCGGCCGCTGCGGGATCAGGCGGCTCTTCGGAGGTGGGAGGGGGATTCGCCGCGGATGACGCGGGCCGGGGGCTCGCGAAGGTCCCAGACCAGGCCGACGGCGGCGAGTGCGCGCAGGACGTAGTAGGTCACGTCGATCTCCCACCAGAAGAAGCCCTGGCGGGCCGACGCGGCGAAGTGGTGGTGGTTGTTGTGCCAGCCTTCGCCGAAGGTGAGCAGGCCGAGCAGGGCGTTGTTGCGGCTCGTGTCCGCCGTGTCGTAGCGGCGCGTGCCCCAGAGGTGGGCCAGGGAGTTGATGGAGTAGGTGAGGTGCCAGAGCACGACCGTCGAGATCGAGAAGCCCCAGATGACACCAGCGAGCCCGCCCACGGCGAAGCACAGCAGGGCGAGCGCCGCGGGGGGGACGAAGTGCCAGCGGTTCAGCCACACCAGCTCCGGGTATTGGGCGAAGTCGCGGATCTGCTTCAGGTCAGTGGCGTCCCAGCGCCCGTCGAAGATCCAGCCCTGGTGGGCGTGATAGAAGCCGTCCTTCGGCGAGTGGACGTCCTTGCCGGGCTGGTCCGAGAAGCGGTGATGGGTCCGGTGGTGGCTGGCCCACCACAGGGGCCCCTTCTGCGTCGCCATCGTTCCGAGCACCGCCAGGACGAACTGGAAGGGTCGGCTCGTCTTGTAGGTACGGTGCGCGAAGTAGCGGTGGAAGGCGCCGGTGATCCCGAGCATCCGCAGCGAGAACGTGGCCGCGAACAGCAGCAGGGCATCGGTCGAGACGCCGACCCACAGGGCGAGCAGGCAGGAGGCGTGGATTCCCCAGTACACGACCCGCGGCAGCCAGTAGTGCTGCGCCCACCAGCCCTCCGCAGCCTCGAACCCGTCGGATCCCCGGGAGACTTCCCCACCGACCGTCTGCACCGCGCACACCTCCGTCTCCAAAGTGGTTCCGACCCTAGGCTGCGCTTCGGTCTTCGGCATCGGCTCGCCTGTGAAACTTGCGTAAAACCAGCAGGTCTTGCGGCCGGGCTGCGAGCGCCGGACACTCGTGCTTTCGTCGCTGCGCGGCGAGCTCCGCCTCGAGCCGGGCGCTCGGCGCGCACGAGGGGCCGTGGAGGGCAGGGCATGGGGTCGGGTTCCTGGGAGCTCAGCGCCGGGGAGCGGCGCGCCTACGCCGAGGATGGATTCTTCATCCGCCTGCGCAGCTTCGGCGACGCGGAGGTCGCCGCGCTGTGCGCGGCCGCGGAACAAGCCGTCGAGCGAGCGAGCGCGGCGGCGGCCGGAGGCGGTGCCGCCCAGTACGAGATCGACGGCAATCTCTACTGCGAAGCTACGGGGACGACCGTCCAGTTCGAGCATCGGACCGGCTCCCGGACGATTCGCGTCCTCGAGCCCTTTCATCACCTCGATCCCCTCTTCGAAAGCCTGATCGACGACCCGCGCCTCGTCGAACCCATGCGGGGCCTCGTGGGCTCCTCGCGAATTGCGCTCTTCACCGACAAATTGAACCTGAAGCGCCCGCGCGAGGGTTCGCGCTTCCGCTGGCACCAGGACTCGCCGTACTGGGCCCATTGCTGTCCCCACGTCGATCGGCTGCCCAACGTGATGCTGAGCCTCGATGACGCGTCCGAGCGCAACGGGTGCCTGCGCGTGGTGCGCGGGAGTCACACGCGGGGCATGCTGCCGGGCCTCGAGGGCGAGGGCCGACTCGGGCCCCTCTTCACCGACCCGCACGGCTTCGACCTGTCCCAGCAGGTGCCGGCGGAGATGCCGGCCGGGAGCCTGCTCTTCTTCAGCCCCCACATCGTGCACGGCTCCGAGCCCAATCTTTCGGATGCCGCGCGCCGGGCGATGGTGCTCACCTACCAGCCCGGCGGTCACCCCATGTTCAAGGTGGATGCAAAGCGAGAGGCCGGCTGACGGTGCGTCGCCGTAGCTCGCGAGCGCCGGCGCGCGGAGCCCTAGGGCGAGTAGGGGGGGTTCTTCGCCAGGGACCGGACGTGGGCCACGAGGTCGCGGATCTGCGCGTCGGAGAGTGACGCGCCGAAGGGCGCCATCATGGGCGACTTGCCGACCGAGGCGCCCCCCTGCTGGATCACCTGAAACAGGTGCGCGTCGGACAGCGCGTTCATGTACGCGCCGTCGCTGTGCTTCGCGGGCTTCGGGTCTAGCGCCGCCGCCAGCGGACCGTCGCCGTCGCCGCTCGCCCCGTGGCAGCCGGCGCACAAGATGGCGTAGTTGGCGGCGCCACGGCTCGCGTCGGCCGGTCCGCTCGGTGCGGCGGGTACGACGGACGCAGGGGGGGCGGCGGGTACGACAGGCGCCGGGGGCGCGGCGGGCGGCGGCGTCGCAGCCGGGGTCTGGGTCGCGCTCGGCGCGGGCGCCGGCTGCTCGCGGCCTTCACCGCAGCCTGCGAGTGTGAAGGCGAGACCCAGCACGGCCCAGACCGAAGCCCTCCCGGCGCTCCGGCTCATGCCCAGCCCCGCTCGGCTGCGAGGAACGCCGTCCGGAGCTCGTCGTAGCTGCGGGTCACGGGGAACTGCGGGAACTCCTCGATGACGTTGTCGGGGGGGCGAAATAGGATTCCGGCGTCGGCCTCGGCGAGCATCGTCGTGTCGTTGTACGAATCGCCTGCCGCGACGATCCGGAAGTTCAGGCTGTGCAGGGCTCGCACCGCGAGGCGCTTCTGGTCCTTCAGCCGGATGCGGTAGTCCACGATGCGCCCCGCCTCGTCCACGTCGAGGTCGTGGCAAAATAGCGTCGGAAATCCGAGCTGCCGCATCAGCGGGGCCGCGAAGGGGTAGAAGGTGTCGGACAGGATCACGACCTGGAAGCGCTCGCGCAGCCAGTCGAGAAAGGCCCCGGCGCCCGGGAGCGGCTGCATGGAGGCGATCACCTTCTGGATGTCGGGAAGGCCGAGGTCGTGGGCGGCGAGCACCTCGAGCCGATGCTTCATGAGCACGTCGTAGTCCGGCTCGTCGCGCGTGGTGCGACGCAGGTCGTCGATCCCCGTCCGTTCGGCGACGTTGATCCAGATTTCGGGTACGAGTACCCCCTCGAGGTCGAGCGCGGCGATTCTCACGGGTGTCCCTGGTCTTCCCCGGGCGGGACCGCGCGGGGAGCGCCCGGCGAGCGCGGTGGATTGTCTATCACATCCCGCGGTCTTTCGCGGGCCTCGAAGCCCTCCCTCGCCGCTGCGCGTCTACCTCGGACAACCTCGTTTCGATAGCATCGTTGGCATGGTCTCTTCGGTCGAAGCCCCGGTGCGTCCCAGCGGGGGCTGGATTCCGGCCCGTTGCGCCGCTCTCGGCGTCGCGCTGGGGGCGCTGCTGGTCGGCTGCGGCCCCGAAGGCGCCGGGGCCCGCCTGGAGGGGGACGCCGAGAGGATCATGGTCGAGTACACCCGCATCGAGCCCGAGACGTTGCGGGACGTCGCCACCTTCAGCGGGCAGCTCGATTCCGAGCATTCGGTGATGATGAAGACCGAGACGGACGGCGTGATCGAGTCCGTCTCGTTCGAAGAGGGGCAGCAGGTCGAGCGCGGCGCGGTGCTCTTCAAGCTGCGCAGCGGCGAACAGCGGGCGCGCCTGCGCGAGGCCCTGGCCAACCGCGCGCTCGCCGAGGAGGTGTACGAGCGAACGCGCAAGCTCGTCACCCGCGACGCCACGTCGCTCGCCCAGAGGGATCGCGCGACGGCGGAGCTCGAGGTCGCGAAGGCGCGCGTCGATCTCGCGCGGCTCGAGCTCGATCGCACCGAGGTGCGCGCGCCCTTCGACGGTGTGTTGGGCTCTCGCGGGGTCGATCCCGGCGACCGCGTGACCGACGAGACGCCGCTGGTGCAGATCGACGCCATCGAGCGCCTGCAGGTTTCGTTCGGGATCACCGAGCAGGGGGTGGCGTTCGCGAGGAACGGCGCGCCGATCCAGATCCGCGTTCTTCCCTATCCCGGCGAGACCTTTGCGGGCGAGGTCTTCTTCGTCTCTCCGACTCTCGATCCGGCCGCGCGCCGTCTCATCCTGAAGGCCTGGGTGCCCAACGCCGACGGGCGCCTGCGCCCGGGCCTGTTCGCGGACGTCGACCTCGAGATCGCGCAGCGCGAGAACGCGCTGCTCGTGCCGGAGTCGGCCGTGGTCTTCGACCGCCATGGCACCTTCGTGTGGCGCGTGGAGGACGACGACAGCGCGCGGCGCGTGCCGATCGAGGTCGGGCTGCGCAAGGGCGGGCGCGTCGAGGTGACCCTGGGGCTGCGGCCCGGCGATACCGTGGTCAGCGCCGGAACCCACAAGGTGTCCGAGGGCGAGAAGCTGCAATCGGCCGCGCCCGCCTCGTCGGGCCAGGCGCGTCGCGAGGGCGCCGTCGCGGCAGCGCCCGGGGAAGGCACGTGAGGATCTCGCAGGTCTGCATCGACCGACCGGTCCTGGCGACGGTCATGTCGCTGGTGATCCTGCTCTTCGGCCTGCTCAGCGTCACGCGCCTCGCCAACCGGTACCTCCCCAACGTGGATCCGCCCGTCGTGTCGATCACGACCGTGTTTCCCGGTGCGGCGCCCGAAGTCGTCGAGACCTCCGTCACCGACCCCCTCGAGGACCAGGTGAACGGGATCGAGGGGGTCAAGCAGTTGACCTCGATCAGCCGCGAGCAGGTCTCGATGATCTCCGTCGAGTTCGAGCTGGGCCGCGATCTCGAGGCCGCCGCCAACGACGTTCGCGACCGCGTCTCGCGGGCCCGCAACCACCTGCCCGAAGAGGTCGAGGCTCCCGTCGTGGCCAAGCAGGACTCCGACGCGAGCGCCGTGATCTGGATGGCGCTCTACGGCGAGGGATTCGACCAGATCCAGCTCACGTCGATCGCCGAGACGCAGATCGTCGACCGGCTCACCAAGCTCCCCGGCGTCGCCAGCGTCATCATCGCGGGCGAGCGCCGATACTCCATGCGGGTCTGGATCGACAACCGTCGCCTCGCGGCGCAGTCGCTCACGATCGCGGACGTGGCCGACGCGCTCGGGCGCGAGAACGTCGACATTCCCTCCGGGCGCCTCGAGTCGTCCAGCACGGAGTTCACCGTCCGCAGCCTCGGCGAGCTGCAGGCGCCCGAGGAGTTCGGGGACCTCATCATCCAGAACGTGGACGGGAAGCCGGTGCGGATCCGCGACGTCGCACGCGTCGAGGTGGGGCCCGAGAGCGCACGCAAGCTCCTGCGCTTCAACGGCGAGCCGGGCGTCGGTCTGGGCGTGGTGAAGCAGTCGACGGCCAACACCATCGACGTCGCGGACGGCGTCCAGGCCGAGGTGGATGCACTCCGACCCGAGCTGCCGCCGGGCGTCCAGCTCGTGGTGGCGTGGGACTCGTCGCGTTACATCCGGCAGTCGATCGCCGACGTGACCCGCACGATCTTCGAAGCCGCGGTGCTGGTGATCCTCGTCATCTACGTCTTCCTGCGCTCGTTCCGCGCGACCCTGATCCCGGCGGTGACGATCCCCGTCTCGATCCTCGGGGCCTTCGCGGCCCTGTACTTCCTCGGATTCACGATCAACACCCTCACCCTCATGGGCGTGACCCTCGCCATCGGGCTCGTGGTCGACGACGCGATCGTCGTGCTCGAGAACATCTCGCGCTGGGTGGAGTCCGGAACGCCGCGCCTGGAGGCGGCGCGGCGCGGCATGCAGGAGATCTCGTTCGCGGTGGTCGCCGCGACGCTGTCGGCGGTCGCGGTGTTCCTGCCCCTCACCTTCCTCACGGACACCACGGGGCGGCTCTTCCGCGAGTTCGCCGTGACGGTGGCGGCGGCGCTGCTCATCTCGGGCTTCGTCGCGATCACGCTGTCGCCGGCGCTCTGCGCCCTGATCCTGCGTACGGGACGCACCGACACCGGCCTCAAGGCCGCCTTCGGGCGCTTCTTCGAGTGGCTGGCCGCTGCCTACGCCGCGTCGCTGGCCCGGGTGCTGCGGCGTCCGGGCCTGTTCGTCGGCCTGGGCGCCGCCTGGCTGGTGCTGGGCGTGGCCCTGCTGCCGTTCATCGACGAGGAGCTGATCCCGAAGTCCGACCGCAGCGTCTTCTTCGTCTGGACCCAGGCGCCCGAGGGCAGCACGATCGAGTACATGGATCGCTACCAGTTCCAGGCCGAGCAGGTGGTGATGGCCGAACCGGAGGTTCGCCGCACGTTCTCGGTGATCGCGCTGGGCCTGGGAACGCCCGGCCTCGTCAACCAGGGGCTCGTGATCGGAGGGCTCGACGACCCCGACGAGCGCGATCGAAGCGGGGACGAGATCGCGGACGCCGTTTCCCCGCGCCTCGAACGGATCGCGGGCATCAAGGCGCACGCGAGCACCCCCTCCGCCTTCTCCGGCTTTCTCGCCTCGCCGGTCTCCTTCGTCATCGAGGGCAGCGATCTACAGGCGCTGGCGAGCTACGCGGACGAGATCGAGCGCCGGCTCGGGGAGGTGGACGGCATCCGGCACGTCAACTCGGATCTGTACCTGAACAAGCCGCAGATGGAGGTCGAGATCGACCGCAACCGGGCCAGTGACCTGGGCATCTCGGTGCGTGAGATCGCCAGCGCACTCCAGATCCTGCTGGGCGGCCTCGACCTCTCGACCTTCAAGCTCGGGGGCGAGACCTACGACGTCATGGTCCAGCTCGGGCGCGAGGAGCGCAACGACCCGCGCGATCTGCTCGAGCTCTACGTGCGCGGCAACAACGAGGCGCTGATCGGGCTCTCGGCGGTCGTCCGCATGCGGGAGACGATCGCGCCGCGGGAGATCCCGCACTTCAACCGGAGGCGCTCGGTCGCAATCTCGGCGGATCTGGAGGATCGCCTGCCCCAGGGCGAGGCCATCGAGGTGGCGCGCGCCATCGCCGCGGAGGTGCTTCCCGAGCAGGGCTACGCGATTCGCTTCACCGGCGAGGCGGAGAAGTTCCTGGAATCGGGCAGTGCTCTGGTCTTCGCCTACGGCCTGGCCATCCTCGTCGTCTTCCTCGTGCTCGCCGCCCAGTTCGAGAGCTTCATGCACCCGATCACGATCCTGGTCGCGGTGGCGTTCTCTTTCACAGGGGCGCTGATCGCGCTGCTCGCGGTCGCACGCCTGAACGACTGGGGTCTCGTGGGGCTGCCCGGCACGCTCAACCTCTTCAGCAAGATCGGCCTCGTGATGCTCGTGGGACTGGTGACGAAGAACTCGATCCTGATCGTCGAGTTCGCCAATCAGCTTCGCGCGCGCGGTCTGGGCGTGGCGGAGGCGGTGGAGCAGGCGGCGCGGACGCGCTTCCGTCCGATCCTGATGACCGCTCTGGCCACGATGGCCGGCATCCTGCCCATCGCGCTCGGGCGCGGTGCCGGCGGCGACGCCCGCGCGCCCATGGGCATCGCGGTCGTGGGAGGGATGTTCTTCTCGACCCTGCTCAGCTTCTTCATCGTCCCCGCCACCTACGTCGTCATCGACCGGCTGCGCGCCGGGATCCTGCGCCGGTTCCGTGTGGCGCCGACCGAGGCTCCCTCCCCCGCAGCGGCGGGGGGCTCTTGAACGAAGTCGACGCTTTCCTCCTCGGTCTGATCCAGGGGCTGACCGAGTTCCTTCCGGTGTCGAGCTCCGGGCACCTCGTCCTGTCCCAGGAGCTTCTCGGGGTTCGTCAAGAGGGGCTGCGCTTCGAGGTGGCGGTCCACCTCGCCACGCTGGTCTCCGTGCTCGCCGTCTACCGCCGCCGCGTCGCCGCGCTGGTCTGGGGCTCACTGCGGCTGCGGGCGGAATCGCTGCGCTACGTGGGTAAGCTGGCGCTGGCAACCGTCCCCGCCGTCGTTGCGTATCTGCTGGCGGGCGACTGGCTCGAGGCGCAGTTCGAGTTTCCTCCCGGAGTCGGCGTCTGCCTGATCCTGACCGGGGTCGTTCTCTGGACGACCCGCTGGACCCTCGAAGCGGCGCAGCTCCCCGAGCCGAGCTGGACGGCGGCGCTGCTGATCGGCTGTGCACAGGCCTTCGCGATCCTGCCCGGGATCTCGCGCAGCGGCTCGACCGTGGCCGTCGCCCTCGCCCTCGGCGTGGCACCGGCGGCGGCCGCCGAGTTCTCGTTCCTGATGAGCGTGATCGCGATCGCCGGAGCGGCGCTCGTGAAGCTGCCGGACCTTTCCGCGGCGTCCCCGGATCACGCCACGGCGATCGCGATCGGCGGCGCCGTGGCACTGGTCTCGGGCGTGGCGGCCATCTGGCTGTTCGTGCGCCTGCTGAGAAGCCGGCACTTCTACCGCTTCGCCTACTACACGTGGGCCGCGGGCGCGCTCTTCCTCGTGTGGCTAGCCGCGAGGTGAAGCCGAGCGAAGCGCCGGAGCCCGAGCGCGAGCGATCAGCGAGCGCGAGGCCCGGCTAAGGCTAGGGCTCGAGGATCGGGTGCAGGCTCTGGGCGGGAAGCGTCTCGCGCAGCTTCTTGAGCGCACGCGCCTCGAGCTGGCGCACGCGCTCGCGCGACAGTCCGAGGGACTGGCCGATCTGCTCGAGCGTGTGCTCCTCCTCGCCGCCGAGGCCGTAGCGCAGTCGCAGGATGAGCTGCTCGCGGGACGTGAGCACACCGATCAGATGCCCGACGCCCGAGCGCATGCGCTCGCCGTCGAGTCCGTTGTCCGGCGCGGACGAGGTCGGGTCGGCGACGAAATCCTCCAGGCGTTTCTCGGTGCCCGCCACGGAAGACTCGAGGGAGATCGCCTCCCGCGACAGCAGATCGAGGGCTTCCAGGGCGCCGGCCTCCGTCCCGAGTTCGGGGGCCAGCTCCGCGGGGGTCGGCTCGCGTCCGAGCTTGCCCGTCAGCTCGGCGCGCACGCGCTGGCTGCGCTGCAGCCGGTCGTGCACGTGGGAAGGCAGGCGAATGGTTCGGGAGTGGTTCTGGATCGCCCGGACCAGCGCCTGGCGGATCCACCACACCGCGTACGTCGAGAACTTGAAGCCGCGGCGATGGTCGAACTTCTCGACCGCCCGGATGAGCCCCAGGTTCCCCTCCTGGATCAGATCCGGGAAGGAAAGCCCGAGGTTCCGGTAGTCCTTCGCGATGGCGACGACGAGCTTCAGGTTGTGCTCGATGAAGCGGTTCTTCTCCTCCGTCATCCGGTCGTGCGCGTCTTCGACGGCCGCCGTGAGCTCCAGCAACCGTGCGCGCGGGACGCCGGCCTCCGCCTCGAGCGTCTTGAACCTCTTCGTTCCGCGTCGGGCCTTCTTCAGCTCGTACGCCAGCATGAGCACCTTCTGGCGGAGCTCGGCCAGAATGACGAGCGAGAGCTGTGCTCCCTTGAGCTCGCGCGCGATCTTGGCGTCGCTGCGGGCGAGCTCCTTCGCGTTGGACGCGCGCTCGCGCTGCGCGAGGATCGAACGCATCCGTTTGACGGCGCGCTCTACGCGCGCCGCGATCTCGCCCGTCTCCTCGTCGCCCACCGACTCGGAGAGCTTGGCGCCCGTGTGGGAGAGCGCGCGCAGCGCGTCCCAGCGCGCGACCACGTGACGCGAGGAGCAGGGAACCGCGTACAGCGCATCGCGGAGCTGTGCGGTGGCCGCCTCGAGCTCCTTCGCGAGGAGGACCTCCTCCTCGCGCCGCAGGGTCCGCGTGCCGCCGATCTCCTGGAAATAGGACTCGAGGGGCCGACGCTCGCGGCCGGGATCGAGCTCTTCGGGGGGCACGGCGCGGGCCGCCCCCGTTGCAGGCCGCGTGGCGCCGGCATCCGCCACGGTCGTCGGTGTCTCGTTCGCCTTCACTGACTCAGACCCCAATCCACCGATTCACGCCCGTTGCGCTCCCGATGTAGGTTCGGATACCGCCCGGGCGAATCGGGTTTCACCCATTTACTCATCGCGCTCGTTGCAATGCAATCGACGCGATTTTCGCCGTGCTCGGACCCCTTCGATGCGCCCCCAGCGATCGGGGCGCCAGCCGACGACGGTTCCGCCGGGCGCGTGCGGGCGTCGATCCCACGGCAATAAGCCGCTGGGAGCTCTGGGGGGGAGCCAGACAGCCCAGAATGATGGAATGTCCCCGCCGAAATATCCAGCTTTTTCGATGGAAAATTGCGGCGCGACTGCACCTTCCGTCGTTGCCGGGCTCCGACGGACCCCGGGAACGAGACGTATCGATATCCCCCCGGCCCACAGGTGTATCGGCTGGGCGGGCGGTGTCTTCAGCCCGGAACGTCGAAGATTTTCCCCCCAGGGGGGAAATAGCGGCTCCGGCTTCCCCAAACGCCCACCGCCTGGCCCCAGACCGCCTCGCGAACCGGATCGGTATCAGCGGGGGCCCGCCAGTGCGCCCGTTGCGGATTCCGCCGCGCCCGCGTAGGATTGGAAGTACTGACTGGTCAGTATTTTGCTTCGAACGGCCGGTATCGCACCCGGCGGGCCGAATGGCGGCTGCCGGGCTCGGCCGCAGTCGGCGAGGTTGGCGGGCAGGAAATGGCGTCCACCCCCCAGGACGGCTCCGACGCGGTCAAGCGCTCCCGGATCCTCGAGGCGGCGCTCGAGGTCTGCGAACGCAGCGGCGTGGAAGGCGCCCGCATGGACGAGGTCGCCGCGCTCGCGCGGGTGTCCAAGGGCACCCTCTATCGCTTCTTCGACAGCAAGCACGATCTGTTCCTGGCGACGATCATCGACTCCTACGAGGAGTCGCTCCGGATCATCGACACCGCGACGGCCGTCGAAGGCGACCCGCTGCGACGGCTGGAGGGATTGCTCGACGGCCTGACGGGGGTGCTGGCGGCGCTGGCGCCGCGCATGGGCGTGCACTACCAGGCGTGGGGGGTCGTCGCGGGCCACCCCCAGTTCCAGGAGCGCCTCTACGGCTTCCTGTGTCGCTTCCACGCCCAGCGCGGTGAGGAGATCCGCGACGCCATTCGCGATGTCCAGCGGGCGGGCGGGTTTCGGGCCGACGCCGACGCCGCCGCCTTCGCCGAAGGCATCATGGCGCTGCTGAGCGGATTCCTCTACCGCGCGACCTTCGATCGGGAGCGGGCCACGCCGGAGGGCCTGCGCGCGGCCTTCGACGCGCTCCTCCGGGGGCTCGGCCCCGACGCGGCGCACGCCGGGGCGGCGGGCGGGTACGGCCATGGCTGACGCGGCGCCCCGGCGATCGCCGCTGCGCGCGTCGTTGATCGCGGCTGCGATCGCGCTCGTCGCGGGAGGCGCGCTGCTGTTCGGGCTGGCGCCCGAGCCCGAGCGGGTGACGGCAGCCGGCGACGGCGCTGCGTTGCGCTCCGTCGCCACGCAGCGGGTGAGCAGGCTCGCGATCCGCTCGCAAGTGGAGGTCTCCGGTGTGCTGGAGGCGCGGCGCAGCGTGCAGATCTTCGCCGAGACGCGCGGCCCCGTGATCGCGGTGGGCGCCGAAGAACTCGACCGCGTCGACGCCGGCGGGCTGCTCGTCGAGATCGACCCGCTGCTCGCCGAGGTGGCCGTCGAGCGCGCGGAAGCCGCGATTGCGCGCAACACCAGCGAGGTCGCCCTCGCGCGCTCGAACCTGGAGCGGCGCCGGTCGCTGGCGGATCGCGGCGCGGCCAGCACCTCCGAATTCGACGACGCGGTGAACGCGGAGAAGGTTGCCGCCGCCGCGCTGCGCGAGAGCCGCGCCGAGCTGAAGCGGGCCCGGGACGACCTGTCCAAGAAGACGATCGTCGCACGCTTCAGCGGCGTGCTGCGGTCCTTCTCCGTGGAGGTCGGCGAGTACGTGGGCGCAGGCCAGCGGCTCGGGGAGCTGCTCGACCTCTCGACGGCGCGCGTGCAGATCGGACTCTCGGATCGCGAGATCGTGGCGGTGCGCGCCGGCCATCCCGCCACGGTGCGCGTCGAGGCCTACGCGGGGGAGCCTTTCGACGGCGAGATCCTCCGCGTCGGCGCGGCCGCCGACGTCGTGAGCAAGAAGTTCCCGGTCGAGATCGAGCTCCCCAACCCGGACGCTCGCCTGCTGCCCGGCATGGTCGCGACCGTGATCCTCGACCTCGGCGAGGCCGAGCTGCGGACCGTGATCCCGCGCGACGCGACGCTGGACGAGTTCGGCCTGCGCTTCGTCTGGGTGGTCGAGCGGGACGGCAGCGACGGCCATTGGGTGGCGCGTCGCCGGCGCGTGGCGGTGCGGCCGCTGCCGTTCCGGCCCGGGGAGTTCGAGGTGCTCTCGGGCCTCGCCGAGGGCGAGGAGATCGCGATCACCGGGATGCGTCAGCTGCGGGACGGCGAGCGCGTCCGTCGCGGCGGTGTGGAAGCGTCGTGAGTCTGCCGGCCTTCTCGGTCCGACAGATCGTCCTGGTCAATCTGATCTTCGCGCTGCTGATGATCGCGGGCCTGCAGATCATGCGGCGGATTCCGGTCGATCTGTTCCCCGACATCTCCTTCAACACCGCCTACGTCGTCACGGTCTGGACCGGCGCTTCGCCCGAGGAGGTGGAGCGACTGCTCACCAAGAAGCTCGAGGACGAGATCGACGGCATCTCCGGAATCAAGGAGCTGTACAGCTTCTCGAGCCACGGCCTGTCGGAGATCAACATCGAGTGGGACGAGACGCTGACGGACCTCGAGTACGAGGCCGCCATGAACGACCTGCGCGCCGCGTTGGACCGGGCCGACGACCTGCCCGAAGACGCGGAGTCGCCGGTCGTGCGCGAGCTCTCGGTCTCCGAGGTCTACAACATCGGCATCGTCGCCGTGAAGGACGTGGGAGGCGTCGGGGAGTTCACGCTGCGCGAGGTCGCGCGCGACCTGCGCGACCGCCTGGAGCGGATTCCGGGCCTGCGCAAGGCGGAGCTGAGGGGCGCCCGGGACCGCGAGATCCGCGTCCTCGTCGACCAGAACCGAGCCGTCCAGTACGACCTGACGCTCGCCGAGATCACGGCGATCATCGGAAACAACAACCAGAACTTCGCCGGAGGCTCGTTCACCGACCCGGCGAACCGCGAGATCATCGTTCGCGGCCTGGGTCAGTTCGTGTCTCCGGAGCGGCTGGCCCGGACCGTCGTCAAGAAGAACCCGGACGGGAGCCACATCCTGCTCGGCGACGTCGCCGAGGTCGCCGCGGGGTTCGCGAAGCGGCGCATCATCGGTCGCCAAAACGGCGTCCCGGCGGTCAGCCTGGGAATCTCCAAGGAAGCCGACGTCGACCTGATCGACCTGATCGACGAGGTCCGATCCCTGCTGGACGAGCACGCCGCTGCGATCCCGGACGGCGTCGAGACGTCCATCACCTACAACAGCGCCGACTACGTGAGCGTCCGGATGGACATCATGAAGTCGAACCTGCTCGTGGGCATCGCGTTCGTGATCCTGATCCTCTGGCTCACGGTCGGCTTTCGCAACGCGATGCTCGCGATCGTGGGGGTTCCCTTCTCGTTCCTCACGGCAATGATCCTCTTTCCCGTCTTCGACATCACGATCAACTCCCTGTCGTTGATCGGCTTCGTCATGGTTTCGGGCATGCTGGTGGACGGCGCCATCATCATCCTCGAGAACGTGTACAGCTACGTGGAGAACGGCGTGCCGGTGCGGGAGGCCGTCGTCCAGGGCACCGAGGAGGTGATGTGGCCGGTGACGGCCGCCGTGGCGACCACGATCGCCGCGTTCATTCCGATGCTCACGGTCTCCGGCACCAGCGGCGAGTTCATGTCGATCCTTCCGAAGACCGTGATCGTGTGCCTGCTGGGCTCGCTGATCGAGGCGCTGTTGATCCTGCCGGCCCACTACGTCGACTTCGGGAGTCGCGGAAGGGCGGCCGAGTCTCTGGCGGCGTCGACCCATCGCCCGGCCGCCGTCCGCATCGCCTACACGCTCCGGACCCGCACGGAGGCGGGAATCGAGCGCCTCCGCGGCGTCTTCCTGAGGGTCCAGCAGCCGCTCCTGGATCACCGCTACGTCTTCCTGTCCGCGTGCTTCGCGGCGCTCTTCTTCGCGCTCGGCCTCTCCCGGCACATACCGGTCGATCTCTTCCCCAGCGACTTCAACCAGCTGATGGTGACGATCCAGACGCCGACGGATTACGGGATCCACCAGACGGATGAGGTCGTGCAGGGCGTCGAGCGCGCCCTCGAGCCGATTCGTCAAGAGCTCACCGACATCGCCACGAACATCGGAATCGGAATGAACGCCGATCAGATTCCGATCATCGGCGTCAACTACGCGATGCTCTGGATCTCGTTCCCGAACAGCTACGCCAACATCGCGAACCCGGACCGGGTGCTCGATCTCGTGCGGGATCGGCTGGACGCCTATCGCGCCGCGAATCCCGCGGGCATCGCGAGCTTTCGCGTGCAACCGCCCCGCAACGGCCCGCCCATCGGAAAACCGGTCGCGATCCGCATCCAGTCCGACGACTACGCGCAGGCCAAGCAGATCGCCGAGGAGGTGAAATCCGAACTCTCCGCCGTTCCCGGCGTCTACAACATCGAGGACAACGTGCCCTTCGGCCCGCGCGAGCTGCGGGTCGCCCTGGACGAGCACCGCGCCTCCATCCACGGGCTGACCTTCGCGGACGTGGGCTTCGCGTTGATGGCGGCCAACGACGGCGTGGTCCCGTCGACCTTCAAGGATCCCGATTCCGACGAGGACGTGGATATCCGCGTCCTGGTGCGGGAGGAGCAGCGCCGCAGCATCGCCGACCTGATGCAGGTCCGGATCCGGACGCCGGCGGGCTACCGGGTCGAGCTCGGCGACGTCGCCGACGTCGATCTGAACCGCGGCTACGAGCGGCTGTACCACTTCGGGGCCCAGCGCGCCGTGGTCGTGTACGCCGACGTGGACAACGAGCAGGCGACCTCGATCTCGGTCAACGAAGAGATGCGTTCCCGGTTCGGCGACGTCGCGAAGCGCTATTCCGGCGTGAATCTCGTCTTCGGGGGCGAGTTCCAGGCGACCGACGACGCCTTCGCCGACATGCGCCGGGCCTTTCTGCTCGCGGTCGTGGCCATCTTCGGAATCCTCGCCGCCCAGTTCCGATCCTATACTCAACCGTTCATCGTGATGAGCGTGATCGGTTTCTCGTTCATCGGCGTCAGCGTCGGGATGTGGACCATGAATTCGCTCGTCGGTGGCTACGCGCTTTCGATGTACGTGCTGTACGCGATGGTGGGGCTGGCCGGCATCGTCGTGAACGACTCGCTGGTGCTGATCGACTTCGTGAATCGCCAGCGGCTGCGCGGCGTGTCGCCGGGTGAAGCCGTCCGGACGGCCAGCCAGCGCCGCTTCCGGCCGATCCTCCTCACCACGCTCACCACGATGGTGGGGCTGCTGCCGATGGCGCTCGGTGTCACCGGATACTCGCGGGTGTTCGGGCCCTTCGCGGCCGCCATCGTGTTCGGGCTCGCGGTGGCGAGCCTGCTCACGCTGTTCGTGGTGCCGGCGCTCTACCTGGTCCTGGAGGATCTGACGCGCGGACTGCGCCAGGGCCTTCAGAAGGGCCAGAAGACCGGGATCAGCGCGATCCCGATGACGCCGCAGAGCAGGTCGAGCGGCAGGCCCACCTTCACGAAGTCGCCGAACCGGTAGCCGCCGGGTCCGTACACGATCAGGTGGGTCTGGTAGGTCACCGGCGACGCGAAGGCGCAGCAGCCCGCCACCGCCACGGCCATCACGAAGGGCCGGGGGTCAGCTCCCACGTTCGCGGCCGCGGCCACCGCGATCGGGAACATGATGGCCACGGCGGCGGCGTGGTGGAGCGTCTCCGCCAGCAGCAGCGTCGCGACGTATACCACGACGAAGGCGGGCATCGGATTGTCCGCGCCCGCGGTGATCGACGAGAGGACGCCCGCCACGGCGCCGGCGGCGCCCGTCTTTTGCATTGCCGCGGCCATGCCGAAGCCGGCTCCGATCACGATCAGGATCGACCAGTCGACGCTCTGGCGCGCGCCCTGGGCCCGGATGCAGCGGGTCACGATCAGGAGCCCGGCCGCGAGAAAGGCGGCGACGGCGATGGGGTAGATTCCGGTGCTCGCCACCACGACCATGGCGACGAGGATTCCGATGGCGAGCCAGGCCCGGTCGTAGCGCGGCGTCTCGGTCTCGGCGATCTCGCTCACCAGGTAGAAGTCGGGGCTGTTGCGGTGCGCGCGTAGGAAGCCGGCGGCGCCCTGGAGCAGGAGCGTGTCGCCGGCGCGCAGCCCGATGGCGCCGATCTTTCCGGGCACCCGCTCGCCGTTGCGGTGCACGCCGATCACCGCCGCGTCGTACACGGTCCGGAAGTTGGAGGCGCGGATCGTCCGGCCCACGAGCGGGGAGGAGGGCGAGACCACCGCCTCGATCAGGCGCTGGCTGCTCCGGCCCGGCGCGGGCTCGTCGCCGTCGGTCTCCGGCACCAGGCCGCGAATGCGTTGCAGCTCGACGATCGTCGAGACCACGCCCGCGAACACCAGCCGGTCGTCCGCCCGGATCACGGCGTCGGGCCCGACGGGCGTGATGATGCGACCGCCGCGGTCGATCTCCACCAGGAACAGGCCCTCCAGGTGACGCAGCCCCGCCTGTTCGACCGTCTGGCCCGCGAGCGGACCGTCGTGCTCCACGATCATCGACGTCGTGTACTCGCGCCGGTGCTCGCCGAGCTCCTCGGTCGGCTGCTTGCGCACCGGGAGCAGGCGCGGCGACACGAACTGGAGGTAGAGCAGGCCCGCGATGGCGATCGGCACGCCCACCGGCGCCAGCTCGAAGAAGCCAATGGGCGGCATCTTCGCGTCGAGGACGAGGCCGGCCACCGTGAGCACGGTGCTGGTCCCGATCACGGTGGTGATGCTCCCGAGGATCGACGCGTAGCTGAGGGGAATCAGGAAGCGGCTCGGCGTGAGACCCCGCCGCCGGGCCCAGTCGATGATCACCGGCGTCATCATGGCGACGATGGGCGCGTTGTTGAGGAACGCCGACAGCGTGGCCACGGGCGGGCAGATCCGCGCCAGCCCCATGCGCTCATCGCGGGCCGGGCCGAAGATGCGGCCGACGGTCGCCTCGAGCGCCCCCGTCTCCCGCAGCGCCGCCGACACGATGAAGAGCGCGCCGATCGTCGCCAGCGCCGGGTTGGCGAAGCCCATGAATGTCTCGGCGGGTGAGAGGACGCCGAAGGCCGCGAGCGTGAACAGGCCCGCCATCATGGTGACGTCGGGGGCCGCGAGCCCCCGCACCATCACCGCGAGCGTCAGGAGCACGACCGCGAGCGTGAACCAGCCCTGCCAGTCCATCCGGCGCAGCACGATACATCACAATCCGCCACACTGTGCGCGCAATGGGTTCGGAGACGACGTCGGCCTCACTCGCCCCTTTCTCCGAGAAGGGCTTCTACCTGAGCGAGTTCCGCGGGCGCACGCTCGCGATCGCGGCCCGGGCCGAGGACCTGCGGGCTCCCGCGCCGCTCGAGGCGGTGCTGAAGGAGCTCGAGGCCAACCCGACGCGGGTCGTCCTGGTCTCCACGGAGCCGGGTGCGCTCGGGTCGCTGCTCGCCACGACGGTGCTCCCGAGCGGGAGCGGCGGGGTGGGCCTGGAAGGCGCGGTCTGGCGCCAGCTGCGCCGGTCGAGCCGCGTGGGACTGGTCGTGGAAGACGCGCCGCACTTCGCCCCGGCCTGCCGCGAGATCGCGCTGCGCCTGGCCGTCTCGAAGTGGATCTGGATCGACCCCCAGGGCGGCTTGCGCGCCGAGGACGGATCCCCACGGTCCTTCGTGGATCTCGAGGAGCTCCAGGCGCTTCTCCGGCGGGAGCTTCCCGAGGAGAGCCCGGAGCGCTGCTCGTTGCTGCGGGAGGTCGAGGCCGCGCTGGCGGGCGGGCTGGTGGCGGTCAACCTGTGCACGCTCGAGGGGCTCGCGGACGAGCTCTTCACCTACGCGGGATCCGGGACGCTCTTCACCCGCGAGCGGTACGTGCGGGTTCGGCGCCTGGGCCTCGACGACTACGACGCGGCGGACGATCTGATCGGCCGGGGCGTGGCGGAGGGCTACCTGGCTCCGCGCTCCGCCGACGAGATCGAGCGGGTGCTCGCCAACGGCTTCGGCGCCTTCGTGGAGGGGCGTTACCTGGCGGGCATCGGCGCCCTGCTGGTGCACGAGCCCTCGCACTCCGGGGAGATCGCCTCCCTCTACACCCTCACGCGCTTTCTCGGCGAGGGCATCGGTGGCCACCTGGTCCGTTCCGCACTGGATCACGCCCGCGCGTCGGGCTGCCGCTTCGTCTTCGCGTGCACCACCGCGGAGCGCGTCGAGCACTTCTTCGAGCGCGAGGGCTTTCGCCGCGTCGATTCCGACGCGATCCCGCCCGAGAAGTGGCGCAGCTACCACGCGCCGCGCCGCTCGCGCCTGCGCTGCCTGCGGCACGACCTCTGACCTCGGGGATCCGCCTCGGATCCGCCCGGCTCACGCGCCGGGAGCGTCCCCGGTTTCACCAGTCCCGGGAGTAGCCCTCGAAGGCGGCAGGAATTCGCCGCACGTCCTGGACGATCTCTCGGACGAGTCCGGGATCCGTGCCTGCCCCGAAACCGAGCGCGACGCTGTCCGAGAGGCCACCGAAGCGCTCCTCGATCGCCCGGGTGATCTCGTCGTGGGTTCCGACGGCCGCAAAGGTGCGCACCACCTCGTCGGGAACCCGGGCCGCCATCTCCTGCCAGCGGCCGCGCTTCGACATTGCGTGCAGCTCGAGCCCCAGCTCCTCCCAGCCGTGGATCGCCAGCACCCCGTGGTAGCTGCGGGTCGAGCCGTAGAAGGCGATCCGGTACCGCGTCGCGTCGAGGGCCTTCTGCAGCTCCGCCTCGTCGGCGCCCGTGACGATGAAGCCTCCGCCCCAGACGTCGAACTGGGAGCGGGCCCGTGGATTCTCCCGCAATCCCTCCTCGACCTTCGGGAGAGCGACTTCTTCCAGGTACTTGCGGGTGGCAAAGCCGTGGAGGCGCACCCCGTCGCAGATCCGGCCCGCGAGCTTCATCATGGCCGGCCCTACGGCGGCGATGCTCACCGGAATCGGCGGAAGGCCGGTGGGGGGCGGCGCGAACTCGGGCGTCATCAACGTGAAGCGATAGTGATCGCCCTCGTAGCGCAGCGGCTCTTCCCGCTCCCAGCACCGCCAGATGGCGCGCAGCGACTCGACGTACTCGCGCAGCCGCGGCACCGGTGCGCTCCAGGGCACGCCGAAGCGGCGCACGTTGTGTCCCTTCACCTGCGACCCCAGCCCCAGGTGGAAGCGCCCGCGTGACTCGCGATGCAGGTCGATCGACGTCAGCGCGACGACCATCGGACTGCGGGGAAACGCGACGACGATCCCCGTGCCGAGGCCGATTCGTTCGGTCGCCACCGCCGCGAAGGCGAGCGGAACGAAGGGGTCGTTGCTGATGTCGAAGGAGGCCAGGCCGTCGAAGCCCGCGGCCTCGGCCGCGCGCGCCGCGTCGGCCACGGCACGCCAGTCGTCCAGGGGCAACCCGGTTTCGACGCGCATTCGATCCCTCCCGGCGGAGTGACGAGTATACGAGGTGCCGGGAGCGCCGGGGGTGTGGCCTTCGCTTCTTCCCCCGGCGTTCGGGAGCCGGAGCTCCCGAAGTGGACTGTAAGCCGGGTCCTGTTCCGGCGCGCGGTTGCCCCCGCGCCGGCGAGGATCATTCATCTAGGCGGCCCATTGCTGGGCCGCTCGAGCGCTCTGACCCGGGTGCTGGAGCCGCGGCTGCGGCTGCTCGGGCGGACCGCCCTCGACAGCGCCTCTATTCGAGCTTGCTCCGGGAGGGGCTTGCCCCGCCGCCGGTCACCCGGCTGTCGCGCGTGGGCTCTTACCCCACGTTTTCACCCTTGCCTGTGCCTCCTCCCCGGCTGCCTCTCGCAGCCGGGGGATCGCAGGCCATCGGCGGTGTCGTTTCTGCGGCGCTTTCCCTCGGGTTACCCCGGGTCGCCGTTAGCGACCTCCCTGCCCATTGGAGCCCGGACTTTCCTCCCGCGAACGGTGTTTGTTCGCCGGCGATCCTCCATCCACCTCCGGCACGTCCTCCAGCCTAAGCACCCGAGGCCGCGACCGCAATCCGCTGGAAAAGCAGGGGCTTGCGGCCCTGTAAGTCGCTTTTATTTAAGTACCCATATAGATACCTATTGAATATCGAAAAAGAGTCTGATAGATACTTAATTGGCATGGATCGAGTCACGGATCCGGTGACGACCGCGTCCGGTCAGCCGGCGGTCCCGCGACCGGGGGGCATCTTCGACCCGGTCGCCCGCGCCCTGGAGGTGATCGGGGACCGCTGGACCCTCGTCCTCGTCCGCCAGCTGCTGCCCGCGTCGCGCCGGTTCCAGGAGCTGCGCATGCGCACGGGGATCGCGCCGCGCGTGCTCTCGAGTCGCCTGCGGGAGCTGGTGGCGGCCGGCTTCGTCCGGACCCTTTCCCAGGGCTCCCGGTCGGTCTACGGCCTCACCGAGCAGGGCCGCTCGCTGGAGCCGATCGTCAACGCAATCGGGCGCTGGTGGATCCAGCGCGGCGTCGACGATCTCGGAATCGACGCTGGCCGCTTCACGGAGACGTCGGCCCAGTCCGTGCTCGAGGCGCTGCCGTTCATGGTGCGCGAGGACCGCGCCCGCGACGTGGACCTCACCTTCGAGATCCGGCTCAAGGGGCCGGGCGGCGGGGCCTGGTCGGTGCGCGTCCACGACGGCGCCTGCACGGTGACGCTTGGCTTCGCCGAGAACGCCGACGTCCGCTACACGGCCGACGGGCCCCTGTGGTGCGGGATCGCCCTGGGCCTCATCGATGCGCCGGACGCCTTTCGCCGCGGCCTCCTGACGAAGGAAGGTGGACGCGAGGCCATGGACGACTACTTCCACCAGGTGTCGCGACCGGAACGCCCGCAGAATCGGGATCCGCAGGCACGGCCGGCATCCGGTTCGGCCCCTGTCAACCCGGGGCGAAGGAGGAAACCGTGATCTCGTTCAAGTTGACCGATGAGCAGGAGGTGGTGCGCGAAGCCATGCGCACCTTCGCCGGCGAAGTGCTGCGCCCCTTGGCCCACGAGTGCGACGAGGCGTCGAAGCTATCCGAGGAAGCGCTGGGCCAGTGCTGGGAGCTGGGCCTCGTCTCCACCCAGATTCCCGAGGCGTTCGGCGGCGGCGGCGAGCCGCGCTCGCCGATCACCAACGTCCTCGTCCTGGAAGAGCTGGCCTGGGGTGACGCGGCCCTGGCCGTGGCGGCCCTGGCGCCGGCGGGCTTCGCCTTCGCGGTCGCCGACCAGGGGACCGAGGACCAGAAGCGGCGCTACCTGCCGCTCTTCGGCGGCGATCACTACCACGCGGCGTCGTTGGCGGTGTCGGAGCCCGGCCCCACCTTCGACGCGCTGCTGCCGCGCACCGTGGCGGAGAAGCGCGGCGAGGGCTTCGTGCTCTCCGGCGCGAAGTGCTTCGTGCCCATGGCGGATCGCGCCAGTCACTTCCTGGTGGTGGCCCGCTGCGACGGCGATCTGGGTGCCTTCGTCGTGCCCCGCGATGCCGACGGGCTGACGGTCTCGGAGCCCGAGAAGAACCTCGGCCTGCGCGCGCTTCCCACCGGTGTGCTCGAGCTCGAGGGCGTCGAGGTGCCGGCCGCCGACCGTCTGGGCGGCGAGGCCGGGTGCGACGTGAGGCGGATCGTCGCCGGCTCGCGCACGGCTCTCGGCGCGGTCCAGGTCGGCGTCTCGCGCGCCGTGCTGGAGTACGCCGTTCCCTATGCGAAGGAGCGCGAGGCCTTCGACCAGGCGATCGCCCAGAAGCAGGGCATCGCGTTCAAGCTGGCCGACATGCACATCGAGATCGAGTCCTCGCGCTGGCTCACGTGGAAGGCGGCGAGCCGGCTCGAGCAGGGCCTGGACGCGACACCCGCGGCGCACTTCGTGCGGAGCTACGTCGCCGAGAAGGCGCTGTGGATCGCCGACCAGGGCGTCCAGGTCCTCGGCGGGCACGGCTACATTCGCGAGCACCCCGTCGAGATGTGGTACCGCAACGCAGGAACCCTCGGGGCCCTCGAGGGCACCCTCTCCGTCTGAGGAGTCGAACCATGATCGATTTCGAGCTGACCGCAAACGACCGGAAGCTGGTGGACGGGCTGCGGGCCCAGGCGCTCGTGGCGCGCGGCTACGCCCGCTACTACGACGAGAACGAGCACGAGTTCCCGCCCGACGAGCTGGAGGAGTCGAAGGACTTCCCGACCCTCGGCGATCTGCTGGAGGGGCGCACCGACGAGGACACTCCCTTCGGCGTGGCTGGCATGCTCATCATGGCGGGCCAGACCTGGGGCGACTACTCGGTACGCATGCGGCGACCGCCGGGCGGCCTCGGCAACGCGGCCCTGCGGGCCGCGGGCACCCCCGAGCAGTTTGCGAAGTGGCAGAACCTGACGCTGGCCATGGCCATCACGGAGCCCGGCTGCGGGTCGGATCCCTCGCGGGTGCAGATGACCGCGGTCCGCGACGGCGACGAGTGGATCCTGAACGGAGAGAAGATCTTCGTGACCACCGGCTGTCGCGCCGACGGCGTGATCGTGTGGGCGACGATCGACAAGTCGGCTGGACGCGCGGGCATCAAGTCGTTCCTGGTGGAGAAGGGCGCGCCGGGCTTCGTGGTCTCACACAAGGAGAAGAAGCTCGGGATCCGGGCCGACGACACCGCGGCGTACGTATTCACCGACTGTCGGGTCCCGTTCGAGAACCTGCTCGGCCTCGACGAGACGATCGCCAAGAAGAGCTCGGGCGGCTTCCGAGGCGTGATGAAGACCTTCAACATGACGCGGCCGGGCGTCGCGGCGATCGGCATCGGCATGGCAGAGGCGGCGCTCGACTTCACGCGCGATCAGCTGCGGGCGGCGGGCGTCGAGATCGAGTACGGGCCGGGAATCCACGGGCAGTCCGCCGTCACCGACAAGTTCATCCGCATGGAGGCGCTCTACGAGGCGTCCCTCCTGACGATCTGGCGCGCCGCCTGGCTCTCCGGCGAGGGGCAGCCCAACAACATGGAGGCCTCGGTCTGCAAGGCCAAGGCGGGCGCTGCCGTGCGGGAGATCACCCAGGGCTGCATCGAGATCCTGGGGCCGATGGGCGTTTCGCGGGAACACCTGCTCGAGAAGTGGTTCCGCGACGTGCGCATCACCGACATCTACGAGGGCACCGGCGAGATCCAGCGCATGATCATCGCGCGCGGCCTGCTGGGCTACACGCGCGCGGAGCTCAACTAGGCGTTGCGGCGGCCGCGCGCTCGCGCGACGCGCGCGGCCGGAGGCGGGCGACCCCGGAGGCGGGCGGCTACGATCCCGGCCCGGGGGGCGCTGATTTGTTTGTATCCGGGCAGTGTCTTGCTCGGCCATTGCGGCGGGCGGGAGCCGCCGCTGTGCTCGTGCTGCTCGCCGCGGCGACCGCTTCGGCACAGGATGCGGTGGAGGGCGGCGACGGCCCCGCTCGCGAAGCCTCGGCCGAAGCTTCGCCCGACACCGAAGCCTCAGCCGAAGCCTCGCCCGAGACCGAAGCCTCGATCGCAGTCGAGCGGAAGGCGACGGTCATCCACTCGCAGGAAGACGATCCCGAGAACGTCGGGACTCCGATCTTTCCCCAGGTCCGCTATCGGGATGCGGTCCGGCTGAGCCTGCGATCGCACTTCGTCCCCCGCAGCGACTTCGGCTCTGCGGACGTCGCCCTCTACAGCCCCGGCGCCCGCTTGCGCGTGACCCTGCCGGTCTCGGATCGCGGGGTCCTCCAGATCACGGGGAAGGCCGGGGGCAGCCACTACGACTTCAGCGGAACCAGCGATCTCTTCGGCCTGGGCCCGACCTCGGGCGATCCCATCGACGGGCTCTATGAGGCGCTCCTGTCCCTTCAGGGCGCGTATCGGATCAACGACGGCGGGTACCTGTTCGTCGACGGCGAGTCCTGGTCGCTGATCGGCGCGGCCTACGGGCGCTCGCGCTGGGAGGACGACAACTTCGAGCAGGGATCGACCGGAGGCGGGATCCTCAGCCTCGGCTATCAGAACGCACGTCTGCGCATGGCCCTCGGTGCGCGCCTCGAAAGCCGACTCATCGGGAGCGGCGTCAAGGTGACACCCGTCGGCACGATCCGCTGGGATCCTACGAAGCGACTCACGGTGCGCAATCGCGGCATCGGTGGCCAGATCGAGTACCGGCTGACGAATCGCCTGGAGCTGTTTGCCGCGGGCTACGTCACCACCGAGAGTTTTCGGCTCGTAGACCGGGCCGGCGTCGCCGGCCCGCTGAATCTGCGCGACCGGCAGGTGCTGGCCGGGGTCGGCTTCGAGTGGAATCTCTCGCGGTACTTCCGCATCAACGTCGAGGGCGGCGTCGTGGCGTCCCACACGATCAAGGTCCGATCCGACGACGCCACCCTCTCGTCGCTGCACGCCGATCCGGCCGGATACTTCGACATCGTCATCGCCGTGCGTCCCTGATTAAGGCCCCGCTTTCGGACTGCCGAAGTAGGGCGTCGAAGCGTCTCGTGCTGCGAGGGTCTCCGTGGAGTCATTTGGAAAGTTCCTCGCGCGCAAGCGCGTTCTCACCCAGAGCGAGCTCGAGGAGGCGACCCAGTACCTGGTCGTGGTGGGCGGGCGCCTGGGCACGAACCTGGTGGACCTCGGCTACCTGGGGATCGAGGAGCTGGACCGACACCTGGCCGAGCACCTCGGCATCGAGACGCCCCCGAAGGCCTGGGTGGAGCAGCCGAGCCCCGAGGCCCTGGCATCGCTGCCGCCGCTCCTGGCCCAGCGTCACATGATTTTTCCGCTCGCCGTGGAGTACAAGACGCTCCACCTGGCCATGGCGGATCCTCATCACCCGACGGCCATGGACGAGGTGAGCTTCGCCACCGGGCTCCGGATCCGGCCCTACCTCCTGTCGGACGCACACCTGGCCTTCCTGCGCGAGCGCTTTCTGGGCATCCCGCGGGAAGGGCGCTTCGCCTACCTGAGCCCCGAATGGGCGCAGGGGCGCAGCCGGAAGCAGCGGCCCCCGCCCGCGGCCCGCCCCGAGGTGCCCGAGGAGGTGGAGGAGGCGGCGAAGGAGCGCGTGGCCTGGGGTCTTCGCCCCCTGGAAGCCGAGGAGGAGCTGATCGACGCGGAGACCTTCTCGAGCCTCCACTCCGAGCGGACGGCCGAGACCGCTGAGGCGTCCGAGGCGATGGTTCTCTCGGAGGTGGTCTCCGAGGGCGTCTCCGGCGCCGAGGCTGCGCCCGCGGCGGACGTGCGGCCGCTCGAGCCCGAGGAGGTCGCCGAGCTCGAGGTCCGGCTCGCGAGGGCGCCCGACCGTGAAGTCATCAGCGACTGCGCGCTCCGCCTGGCCCGCAGCTACGCCGCGGCGGCGGCCCTCTTCGTCGTGCGCCGGGACGTGATCCGCGGCTGCGGCGCCGTGGGTTCGAGCGTGCCCCGAAACACCGACGGCCTCTTCGTTCCGCTCGCTTCCGCCAGCGTGCTGGCCGCGACGGTCACCGAGGGCGAGGCCTTCCGGGGTGCGCTTCCACCGGATGGGATCGACGTGCAGCTCTTCCGCGCCATCGGCCGCTGCGACGTGCGCGAAGCGGCGATCTTCCCGGTGCGAATTCGCGACCGCGTTCTGAACCTCCTGTACGTGGACAACGGCCCCCACCCGCTGGCAGAGAGCTCGATCGCGGCGCTCGGCGCCGTGTGCGACGGCATCGCCAGGGCCTACGCGCGGCTGATCCTGCTCACCAAGCGCCGCCACTGCTGAGCTCCCGCCTCGACGCCGGCGCGCTCGTGAAGATCGCGCGCGCGGAGCGCCTGGCGTTCTGAGGCCTGAACTCCCCTCGCCTACGGCGCTACCAGAACTTCCACCACGGGCGCGGCGGGCGCTCTGCGGCGGCGCAGCGCGGATGCAGCAGCCGATCCGCGTAGGGCCCGTATCGCTCCCGCGCTTCCACGCACGCGTCCGGTCGAATCGGGCAGGCGTAGGAGGCGGCGTCCGCCGCCTCGCGCTCTGCGATCCGGTCGGCGACCAGCGCCTCGATCTCGGGATTGCGGTACCGGGAGCAGTTCACGCCCTCGTCCCAGGCTCCGCTCACGTACCGCGACAGGCGCGGCTTCCGGCGGATTCGCCAGTAGGACTCGCGCGTCCAGAAGCGCTTGCCGCAGGTGACGGCGGGCCGGTTGAAGCGCCAACCCCGATCGAGGGGGTCCGGCTCCGGCCCCAGCAGCCGCAGCCAGAAGCGCATGCCCTCGAAGTTCGCCGACAGGTCCGCGTAGGAGTAGATCCCCGTGGTGTAGAGG
Organism: Myxococcales bacterium; assembly: GCA_029863845.1. Classification (GTDB taxonomy): domain Bacteria; phylum Myxococcota_A; class UBA9160; order UBA9160; family SMWR01; genus JACZXC01. The sequence continues at coordinate 37,200 of JAOTUO010000001.1, read as the reverse complement.
CCGAAGTACGTTCGCTCGGCCCGCTCCCCCCAGTCCATGGCCGCCTCGATCCCGTCTCCCTTCAGGTATGCGATCTCGAAGTACGTCCAGCCCTGGACGAAGAAGTGCCCGATCTTGTCGACGCCGACGAGGTCGTCACCGAGTCGGATCACCGCGCTCAGATCCTTGAGATGGACGCTGATGGCATCGAAGACCCCCAGGTCCCGGTAGATCGAATCGCGGAAGGCCACGCGTCTCGTGTCCAGATCGTCGGCGTCGTTGAGGTCCTCGGCGATCGCGTGCCCGATGAAGGGGACGGACAGGGCCCGTCGCAGCTGCCGGGTGAGGTCCTGCGGGTCGCAATCGGAGCCGCGCTCGTTGGCGCGCTCGACGGCGGTGCGCAGGGCGTCGTGGATCCGCGCGTCCAGGGGCTTCGACGAGTCGCGCAGCGGCGCGTTTCGCGACGTCACGCTGTCGATCTCGGCGGCCCGGAGCGGCGACGCAATCGCTGCCAACGCAACGAGCGCGAGCGTCCGGCGCGGCAGCCGGTGGAGGCGCCAGTTTCGCGTCACGCCGCGGGAGGCTAGCAGTCTGGCGCAAAGCCATTGTATGCGACGTAGTTCAGAGGTCCGGAGCCGCAGGGATCCCTCCGCGAATGGCTCGGCCATCCTCAGCAGTCTGACTTCGTTCGCCTGCGGCTCACTGCGCGGCGGCTGCGCCGCCTTGCGAAGATTGGTTTGGCCTGCGCTTGATTTCGCTGCGGGATCCCTGCGGCTCCGGACCTCGCTGCGCACCGGGGTTCGGCGCGGTGGCAACGGCTCTTGTAAGCTGCGCGGCGTGAAGGCCATCGTCATCGACGCACCGGGAGACGAGTCCGCCATGCACCTGGGCGAGGTGCCCGCGCCGGTCCTCGAGCCGGGGTGCATCCGGATCCGCGTCGCTGCCACCGCGGTCAACCGCGCGGACCTGCTCCAGCGACAGGGGCTCTATCCGCCGCCGCCGGGTGCGTCGGAGATCCTCGGCCTCGAGTGCGCGGGAGAGGTCGTCGAGGTAGCGACCGACGTGGAGGGCTGGCGGGCGGGCGACCGGGCGATGGCGCTGCTGGCGGGCGGGGGCTACGCCGAGGAGGTCGTCGTCCACGCCGGCTCCGCGCTGCACGTGCCCGGCCGGCTCTCCCTGGAAGAGGCCGCGGCCGTGCCGGAGGTCTTCCTCACCGTCTTTCTGAACGTCTTCCGGCTCGGGGCGCTGCCCGAAGGGGGTGCGGTGCTCGTGCACGGAGGCGGCAGCGGGATCGGCACCGCGTCGATCCAGCTCGTCAAGGCCGCGGGCGGGACCGTCGTCGTGACCGCGGGCTCGGAGGAGAAGTGCCGCCGCTGCCTCGAGCTCGGTGCCGACCTCGCCGTGAACTACCGAACGGGCGACTTCGTCGAGGCGGCCCGGCGCGCGACCGGCGGGCGCGGCGTGGACGTCGTCCTCGACTCGATCGGAGCGCCCTACCTGGAGAAGAACCTCGCCGCCCTCGCCGTGGGCGGGAAGCTAGTCCTGATCGGCTTGATGGGCGGCGCTCGCGCCGAGATCGGCCTCGGGCCGCTTCTCGTGCGGCGGCTCGAGGTGATCGGCTCGACGCTGCGCGCGCGTCCGGCGCCGGAGAAGGCGGCGATCGCGGCGGCGTTCCGCGGGCGCTTCGGAGCGGCCCTCGACCAGGGCGAGATCCGGCCGATCGTGGACCGCGTGCTGCCCCTCGAACAGGCCCCCGAAGCCCACCGCCTGGTGAAGGCGAGCGAGCACTTCGGCAAGGTCGTGCTCCGCGTCGCGTGAATCGAACGAGACGCCCCCGCGCCTGGATCGTCCCTGCGCTCCTGGTGGCCGGCGTGAGCGGCGCCTGCGCCGATCGCGAGGCGGCGCAGCCGAACCTGATCCTCGTCTCCATCGACACGCTGCGGGCGGACCGCCTCGGCGCCTACGGCTACGAGCGGAACACCAGCCCCCACCTCGACGCACTGGCGGCGCGGGGTGTGCGGTTCGAGACGGTGATCGCGGATTCCAACTGGACGCTGCCCGCCCACGTGACCCTCTTCACCGGACTGCCGCCCTCCTTCCACGGCGTGACCGGTCCCCGAGACAAGATGCAGACGGGGATCCCGACGCTGACCGAAGTGTTGAAGCAGCACGGCTACCGGACCTTCGGTGTCACCGGCGGGGGATTCCTGGACGGGAGCCACGGATTCGATCGAGGCTTCGACCGCTACGGTCTCAAGCCGCTCGATCTGCGCACCGCCCTCGACCTCGTGGTTCGCGTCGCCCGCCAGCTCGCTCCGGAGGAGCGCTACTTCTGGTTCGTCCACACCTACGACGTACACTGTCCGTACCACCCGCCGCCGCGCTATGCGCGGCTCTTCGACCGGAGCCCGGCCGCCGACCGGATCGAAACGCGCGATCGCTGCGGGAACCCCCACTACAACGGCATGGCGCTCACGCCCGGCCAGGCCCGATTTCTCTCCGATCGCTATGACGCGGGCATCCGCTACGCCGACGACCTCCTCGGCGCCTTCTTCGAGCGCCTCGAAAGCGAAGGGCGCCTGCGGAACACGATCGTGGTCGTCGTCTCGGATCACGGCGAGGAGTTCCTCGAACACGGCCAGATCGGTCACCGCAACACGCAGTTCATCGAGAGCCTGCGCGTGCCGTGGATCATGGCCGGGCCCGGGCTCGAACGCCGCGTGGTGACCCAGCCCGCGGCGCTCGCCGACGTGATGCCGACCCTGCTCGACCTGCTGGGAATCCCGGCGCCTGCGGTCGAGGGCGTGTCCCTGCTCCCCTTCATAGAGGGGCGCGGAGCCGACCGGCCGCCGCGTACTCTGTTCAGCGAGGATCCGCTCGTGGACCTCTACAGCGCCATCCACGGGGGCCGGCACGTCATCCACAGGGGCGCCGCCGGGGACCCGCTGCTCTTCGACTGGCGGGACGATCCCCGCGAGGCTTCGAACCTGTTCGAAGCCAAGCCGGAGAGCGACGCTGAATTGCGTCTAGAGCTCGACGAGCGCGTGCGGCGCCTCGCCGACCTGCGCAGCCGACGGCAACCCGAGGCGGCGCCGGTCGCCAGCGAAGAGCAGCGGGAGCGACTGCGCGCGCTCGGCTACGTCGAATGACGGTCCGGCGGGATCGACGGTCGAGTCGATTCGCTTCCACGGTGCCGGTATGCTCTGCCGCCCCCAGCGAGGAGATCGGTTGATGGCCGAGACGCAAAGGACGCTTTCGATCGTGAAGCCGGATGCCGTGGCGAAAGCCGCCACGGGCGAGATCCTGCGCCGCTTCGAGCAGGCGGGACTTCAGGTCGTCGCGCTCAAGAAGCTGAGGCTCACGGAGGCGCAGGCGCGGGGGTTCTACGCCGTCCACAAGGAGCGGCCCTTCTACGGCAACCTGGTGAAGTTCATGACGTCGGGACCCGTCGTCGCGAGCGTCCTGGAGGGACCCGATGCCATCGCCCGGAATCGGGAGCTGATGGGGCCCACCGATTCCACCCAGGCGGCGCCCGGGACGATCCGCGGCGATTTCGGGACGGACATCGAGCGCAACGCGGTCCACGGCTCCGACGCGCCCGAGACGGCACGCCTGGAGATCGCCTATTTCTTCAACGCGATGGAGATCCTGGGGCCGGTCGAGGCCTTGCCGGCCTGACGGGGGTGGATCGGGTGTTCGAGCGGCCTAGGCGTAGGTCCGGGCCATGAGCAGGATCAGCCCCGCCCAGGTCAGAACCAGCCAGAGACTCGGCGTACGAAGTGCGCGACTCACGAGGTCTCTCCCCCTTTGCCCCGTGGTTGGACAAACCTATGCTTCTCTTTCGAACAAACTCCCCAACACTTGAGGGTTAGCACAGCCCGAGTCCGATTCGGTGAGACGGATCACACGAAATCGCGGTCGGCGGTGAAGAAGACGAGAAACATGCACCTTCGAGACCGTCTGGAAGCCGACATGAAGGAGGCCCTGCGGAGTCGGGACACCCTGCGCCTGGAGACGATCCGCGGCGTCCGGGGCGCGGTGCGCAACAAGGAGATCGAGATCGGCGAGTTGCTGGGTGACGAGGGCATCCTGCGCGTGATTCGCGGTCTCGTGAAGCAGCGAATCGACTCGATCGAGCAGTTCCGAAACGCCGGGCGGGACGATCTGGTGGAGAAGGAGGGGGCGGAACGGGCCGTTCTGGAGGCCTATCTGCCGGCGGCCCCCGACGAGGCCGAGATCGAGCGGGTCGTGCGCGCGACGATCGCCGAGGTGGGCGCGACGAGTCCGAAGGAGATGGGGCGCGTGATGAAGCCGGCCCTGGAGCGCCTCGGCCCGGCCGCCGACGGCAAGCTCGTGAGCCAGATCGCCCGCCGCCTCCTGGCCGGCGACTGAGCGCCCCAGCGCAGCGACGCGGCAGCGGGGCGAGGGCCGAAGGGGACCCCTCCGCGAATGGCTCGGCCATCCTCAGGAGTCTGACTTCGTTCGCCTGCGGCTCACTGCGCGGCGGCTGCGCCGCCTTGCCAAGGCATTGATGGCCTGCGCTTGATTTCGCTGCGGGGTCCCCTTCGGCCCTCGCCCTGGCTCGTCGCTGCGTCACGTGGCCCGGCCGGGCGGCGTCAGCGGCCCTGGAAGCGGGGGGGGCGTCTTTCCTTGGCGGCGGCGAGTCCTTCGCGGACGTCCTGTGTCTCGAAGCAGGCCGCCTGCTCCTCGGCCTCGAAGCTGAGTTGATCTTCGAGGCTCACGTAGGGGGAGCGGGCGAGGGCGCGCTTGACGGCCCGGACGGCCAGGGGCGCGCTGGCGGCGAACTCGGCGGCGAGCTCGCGGGCGGTCGGGAGTACGGCGTCGGGCGCGACGACGCGGTTCACCAGACCCATGCGGGCAGCCTCCTCGCCCCGGAACACCCGACCCGAGAAGAGGATCTCGGCCGCGAGTGCCGGCCCCACGAGCCGGGGAAGCGTCCAGGTGGCGCCCATCCCCGGATGCAGCCCGAGCACCGTGAAGTTCAGGCCCAGCTTGGCCTCGGCGGAGGCGACCCGGACGTCGCAGGCCAGCGCGACGCAGAGTCCGGCTCCGATGGCGGCGCCGTTGACGGCAGCGATGGTGGGGCAGGGCAGGTCCCGTACCGACAGGAAGAGCTTGTAGAAGGACCGCATCGTGTCGCGGATGCCGCGGCGCGCGACGCCGGGTCGCTGCGTTCCCTCCCGGGCGCGCGAGCCGATCATCCCGAGGTCGCCCCCGGCCGAGAAGGCGCGGCCGGCTCCGGTGAGGACGACGGCGCGCAGCTCCCGGTCGGCGGCGAGGTCGGCCACGCACTCGGCGACGGCCTCGCCCATGGCCTGGGTCATGGCGTTGCGACGCTCGGGATCGTTGAAGGTCAGGATCGCGACGCCGGCGTCGCGCTCGAGGAGGAGAGGGGAGGGCTCGGACATGGCCCCAGCCTGCCTGAGCCCTCCCTCCGCGGCAATCCCGAAAAGGGGTCTTCCGCGCCGGAAGCGCGCCGGCTCTCAGTCGGCCGACCGCCGCAGGAACGCGGGCTTCTCGATCTCGTCGTCGTCGTCCGCGTGTCCGCCCCGCCGGATGAAGGTCGGAACGTCCAGCTCGTCCTCGAAGGGCGACATCCAGTCGCTACCCGCGTTCGGGTGCACGGCGCCTGCCCCGTCAGCGCCCGGGCCCGACATCGGTTCCGCGCGATGCTCCGCCGCGGGGATCCGATCGTCGAGGGGCATCGGATCGCGCCGCAGCGGCGTCACGTTGCTGCGGCCCTCCGTGTGCGCGACGCCGTCGTGACGCCCTCGGCGCATCCGGTTGCCGTCGAGGCCCGTCGCGATCACGGTCACCCGCATCTCGCCCTTGGGGATCGTCTCGTCGATCACCGCGCCGAAGATGATGTTCGCGTCTTCGTGAGCCGCCTCCTGGATCAGCGTGGACGCCTCGTTCACCTCGTACAGCGTGAGGTCGGCGCCGCCGGTGATGTTGATCAGCACGCCGTGAGCGCCGTCGATCGACATGTCCTCGAGCAACGGGCTGGAGATCGCCGCGCGCGCTGCTTCCGTGCCGCGCTCGTCGCCCGTGCCCACGCCGGTCCCCATCATCGCCACGCCCATCTCGTTCATGATCGTGCGCACGTCGGCGAAGTCGAGGTTGATGAGACCGTGGATCGTGATCAGGTCGGAGATGCCGCGAACCGCGTTGAACAGCACCTCGTCGGCCAGTTGGAAGGCTTCGCTCATTGCCGTGCCCTTCCCGGCCAGCGCCAGCAGGCGCTGGTTGGGAATCGTGATCACCGTGTCCACGACGCCGTGCAGCTCGTCGAGGCCCTTCTCCGCGTGGCGCATCCGCACCTTGCCCTCGAACAGGAAGGGCTTGGTGACGACGCCGACCGTCAGCGCCCCGACCTCGCGCGCGACCTCCGCGATCACGGGGGCCGCCCCCGTGCCGGTGCCGCCTCCCAGGCCCGCGGTCACGAACACCATGTCCGTGCCTTCGAGCAGCTCGAGCAGCCGCTCGCGCACCTCGAGCGCCGATCCGCGGCCCTTGTCCGGATCGGCCCCGCACCCGAGGCCACGGGTGACCTCCGCGCCGAGCTGGACCTTGTGGGTGGCGAGGTTGTGGTGGAGCGCCTGCGCGTCCGTGTTCGCCGCCACGAACTCCACGCCCCGGAGCTCGGCCCGGACCATGTTGTTCAGGGCGTTGCCGCCGCCGCCGCCGACGCCGATCACCTTGATCCGCGCCCGCTGCCGGGAGGCGCTCTCGAACTCGAGCAGCGGGCGCTGCTCGTCCCCCTCGAGCCGCAGCAGGTCCCCGACCTCCGCCGGGGCTTGCTCGCCGCGAGTCACCGGCCCCGTGGAGCCCTTCGATCCGTTGTTTCGACCTGTTCGCCTGGACATCTCTCACCCCCTCTCGCGCGCTGTCCGCGCGCCAAATGTTACTTCAAAACGCCGTTTTTGTAACGGTTTGGGCCCACGAGTTGCGAGACTCCCGCCGCCCGGGCCGGCCTCCGCCCGGCCCTGATCCCATCAGTCGAATTCCCCGAAGAACCAGTCGCGCATCCGCTGCTTGACCCGGCCGAAGATCGACCCGTCCCGGATGCGAAAGCGCGTGCTGAGGCGGCCCCGCTTCTCCGAGGCGCCGAACAGCACGAGACCCACGCCAGTGGCGTACATGGGGCCGCGGACCACGTCCTGGAGTCCGCCGATGTTGGTGGGAACTCCGGGCCGCACCGGCGACTCGAAGATCTCCTCCGACAGGTCGATGAGTCCCTCGAGCGCCGAGCAGCCGCCTGTCAGGACGACGCCCGAGGGGATCTTGCCGTCCAGGCCCGCCTTCACGATCGCCTGGCGGGCGAGGCTCAGGATCTCGTCGACCCGCGGCTCGATGATCTCGCACAGGATCTTTCGCGAGACCTCGCGCGGTCGCCGCCCGCCCACGCTCGGCACCGTGATCACGTCGTCGCTGCCGAGGTAGCGCGCCGAGGCCACGCCGAACTTCTTCTTGATGCGCTCGGCCTCGTCGAAGGGCGTCCGCAGTCCCACCGCGATGTCGTTGGTGATGTGGTAGCCCCCGAGGCCCAACACCGAAGTGTGCTTGATCGAGCCGTCGGCAAAGACCGCGAGGTCGGTGGTGCCGCCGCCGATGTCGATGAGGCACACGCCGAGGTCGCGCTCGTCATCGGCGAGTGCGGCCTCCGCCGAGGCGAGGGGCTCGAGCACGATGTCGACGACGTTGAGGCCGGCTTTGTTCGCGCTCTTCACGATGTTCTGCGCGCTCGTCACCGCCGCCGTGACGATGTGGATCCGGGCCTCGAGGCGCACGCCGCTCATTCCGAGCGGCTCGCGCACGCCGTCCTGTTCGTCGACGATGAACTCCTGCGGGATCACGTGGATCACCTCGCGATCCATGGGGATCGCGACCGCCTTGGCGGCGTCGATCACTCGACGCACGTCGCTCTCGCTCACCTCCCGATCCTTCACCGCGACCACGCCGTGGGAGTTGAAGCCATGGATGTGACTGCCGGCGATCCCCGCGAAGACCGACGTGATCTCGCAGTCGGCCATCAGCTCGGCTTCCTCGACGGCGTGCTTGATCGAGCTGACGGTGGCGTCGATGTCCACCACCACACCCTTGCGCAGACCGCGCGACGGATGCGTGCCGATGCCGATGATGTCGACGCCGTTCTCGGTGCGTTCGGCGACGATGACGCAGATCTTGGTGGTTCCGATGTCGAGTCCGACGATCAGATCATCATTGCGAGACATCCCTCTCTCCCCCCGTGTCCACGGGTGACGGGCTCGGCCCGCCGCCCGCTGGAGACCGCCGGCTCATCCGGACGGTCTCGTGTTGGACGGCGCCGCGCCTCCGCGCTCCGCCGCCACTTGCGCCGCCCCTTTCGGGGGCGGCCGTTTCCGCAGGACCGCCTGGTCCGCGAAGCGAAGGTCCACGCTCGTCGCTTTGGCGGTCTCGACGAGGTTCGCGGCGAGCAAGCGCGCCAGCCCGGCGAGTCGGTCGTCGAGATCCTCGCGCCCGAGCACGAAGCGTGCGGTGAGACCGCTCAGGTGCACGACGAATCCCAGGGGGTCTCCGGCCGCAGCGATCCGGACCTGCGTGGGCACCGCGAGGCCGAACGCGGGCAGCTGCTGCGCGAGTGCCACCGCCGCCGCCAGCGCGTCGTCGGGCTCGCCCGGTGCGACGGCGGTGGCCGGCACCAGGCGCGGCAGTCCCTCCGAGGTCGCCGCCGCTGCGGAGGTGAAGGGCGTCCCGGTTGCGTCCACGAGGAACGGGGACTCGTCTTTCCCGGCCGGCGCCACCGCCAGCGGCACGCGCTCGCGCACGTCCACCAACAGGGTTCGGCTCGAGAGGCGTACCGCACGCGCCGCCGCTACCCAGGAGTGGGCCTCCAGGCGCTCGACCACCTCGCCGGGAACCACCTCGGCCGGCGTGGCGCCGCGCGCCAGGCCGGTCGCCGCGGCGATCTCGCCGGCGGAGAGCCGTTCGAGGCCGTGCACGCGAATCGCCTTCAGCCGGGGAGTCGCGCCCGAGAGCCAGCCCGACGTCGCCGTGACGAGCGAGGGGCCGAACAGGGCGCCGGCCGCAACGGAGGACGCCAGCAGCGCGGCGACGGCGACGGCGCCGCGGAAGCGCGGCTCCCGCGGCGAGCCGGCGTGACCGCGCACCCGCTCCAGATGCGCGAGCGCTCGCTGCCGCCGCGCCTGCGACGCCCGCTCCGTGCGGGTGAGGGCGCCGCGACCCGCGGTGACGCGTCGCCGCCGTCCCCTCAACCCTTCCTCCCGAGCAGCCGCACCTCGGTTTCGAGCCGCGTCTGCGTCGCGGCTTTCACCGCCGCTCGCGCCTCCTCCATCAGGGCTAGGATGTCCGCCGCCGTCGCGCCGCCCAGGTTGGAGATGAAGTTCGCGTGCAGCGGAGAGATCTGCGCGCCGCCGATGCGCCGCCCCTTCAAGCCCGCGGCGTCGATCAGTCGGCCGGCGAAGTCGCCGGGCGGGTTCTTGAACACCGATCCGCAGGTGGGGACGTCGAGGGGTTGCGTCCCCGCGCGCTTCGCGAGCAGGCGCTTCACCTCGGCGCGGACGGCGGCCGGCTGAGCAACCTCGACTTCGAGCAGCGTCGACAGCAGCACCGAGCCCGGCGCGAGCCCGCGCAGCGCACGGTAGACGAAGCGGAGCGCCTCGCGGCGCAGGTGGCTCACGCGCCGGCCGGTCGGGCTCATCACCTCGACCTCGTGGACGACGTCCTTCATTTCTCGTCCGGGAATGCCGGCGTTCATCGCGAGCCAGCCGCCGACGCTCCCGGGGATTCCCGCCCCGAACTCGAGGCCGGCGAGTCCGCGGCGGCAGCAGAAGTTCGTGAGCTGCGCGTGGGAGACGCCGGCCTCAGCCCGCAGGAGGCCGCCGGGCCGCTCTTCGAGGCGCCGCAGCCCTCCCATCTGGATCACGACGCCCTCGATGCGATGGTCGAGCGCCAGCGTATTGAAGCCCGCGCCGAGGATGGCGTGGCGCAGTCGGTGGGTCATGCACACGGCCAGCAGCCGCGCCAGATCGGCGCGGCTCGACGGCGTGGCGAGGGCATCGGCCGGACCGCCGACGCGCAGTGACGTGTAGCGCGACATCGGAACGTCGAAACGGACGGCGTCGCCCAGAGCTTCCTCGAGGGCTTCGCGAGTGGCCCGGGCGATCACCGCGTTCCCTCCCGCAGGCGCTCGATCAGCCGCGCCCCGAGCGTCGCGATGCTCCCCGCTCCGAGCGTCATCACGAGATCGCCCGGCTTCGCTTCGGCGACCAGGCGTTCGAGCACTGCTTCGAGGTCGGGAACGAAGTGCACGTTGCGGTGCCCGTGGGCGCCGATGGCCTCCACGAGCGGAGCGGCCTCGACGCCGGGGATCTTGCTCTCGCCGGCAGGATGGATCCCGGTCACGAACAGGAGGTCGGCGTCGTTGAACGCGGTGGTGAACTCGTCCCAGAGATCGCGCGTGCGCGTGTAGCGATGCGGCTGGAAGGCGACGACGATGCGCCCGGCGTGGAGTCCGCGCGCCGAAGACAGGGTTGCCGTGATCTCCGCGGGATGGTGGCCGTAGTCGTCGACGACGCGGATGCCGGAGACCTCGCCCTTGGTCTCGAAGCGCCGCTCGATGCCGGGGAAGCTGTCGAGGGCCGCCGCCGCCCGCTCGAAGGAAACACCCAGCTCGAGGGCCACGGCGATCGTCGCGAGGGCGTTGAGCACGTTGTGGCGACCCGGCAGCGGCAAGTGAACCGGGCCCAGCGCCTCCCCGCGGTGACGGACTTCGAAGCGCATGCCGTCGCGCTCCGGCTCGAGGTCGGTGGCCAGGAGGTCCGACTGCGAGGCGAACCCGTAGGTGGCGGTGCGTCGGGTCATGCGCGGCACGATGGCCTGCACGCCGGGGTGGTCGAGACAGAGCACCGCGAGCCCCCAGAAGGGGACTCGGTTCGCGAAGGCCGCAAAGGCGTCTTGGAGCGCCGCGAACGAGCCGTAGTGGTCGAGGTGCTCCGGATCGATGTTGGTTACCACGGCGATCACCGGGGCGAGGCGCAGGAACGAGCCGTCGCTCTCATCGGCTTCGGCCACCAGGAGGTCTCCGGCGCCGAGCCGGGCACCGGTCGCCGCGCCCCGCGCGGCGCGCACGCGGCCGCCGATCACGGCGGTCGGGTCGAGGCCCGCCGCGTCGAGCACGTGGGCGATCAGCGAGGTGGTGGTCGTCTTGCCGTGGCTGCCGGCGACGGCGATGCCCTCCTTCAGTCGCATGGTTTCGGCGAGCATCTCCGCGCGCGGGATCACCGGAATCTTGAGGCGCTCGGCCTCGCGCAATTCCGGGTTGTTCGGGCGCACGGCGGAGGAGTAGACGACCACGTCGGCGGAGCCGACGTGGCTCGGGTCGTGTCCGATCGCGATCTCGATTCCCAGGGAACGCAGGCGCTCGACCGTGGGGCCCGACTTCAGATCGGAGCCGCTGATGGCGTATCCCTGGTTGTGCAGCAGCTCGGCGAGGCCGCACATGCCGATCCCGCCCGCGCCGACGAAGTGGATGCGCTCGATGCGGCGTCGCATCGCCTACCTCCGCTCCCGCGCGTCGAGCAGCGCAGCGCACTCCGCCACGATCCGGACCGCGGCGTCGGGGCGGGCGAGCTTGGCCGCGCGGTTGCTCATCTCCCGCAGGGTTTCCGGCGCCGCGAACAGCGCCGCGAGGGCCTCGACGATGCGACGGCCAGACAGGGTGCGGGACGCGAGCAGCCGCGCCGCACCGGCGTCGGCCAGGGCGCGGGCGTTGGCCGTCTGGTGATCGTCGGCGGCGTAGGGGTAGGGGACGAGCAACGCCGGAAGCGTCGCCATCGCCAGCTCCGCCACCGTGAGCGCGCCCGCGCGGCAGACGGCCACGTCGGCCCAGCGGTAGCGGCGCGCCATGTCCGGCTCGAAGGCCACGACCTCCGCGGGGATCCCGGCCGCCGCGTAGGCGGCGGCGACGCGATCGCGGTCGGCGTCGCCGGTCTGGTGAACGACCTCGAGCGCGGCGGGATCGAGGGAGGGCGCCGCTTCGATCAGGGCTTCGTTGATCTGACGAGCCCCCTGGCTGCCGCCGAAGACCAGCAGGCGGAAGGGAGGGGAGGGCGCACGCCGCGGCGGACCGTCGGAGAAGGCCTGGACGAGGGCCGCGCGCAGCGGAATGCCCGGAGCCCGGATCCGGTCGGCGCCGACCGAGCGCGCGAACACCGGCGTGGCCTCTTCGAACTGCACGAAGATGCGCGCGGCGAAGCGCGCCGCCAGCCGGTTCGCCCGGCCGGGAATCGCGTTGGGCTCCACGATGGCGAGGGGCACCCGCGCCAGCACGGCGGCGGCCACCGCCGGGACCGACGCGTAGCCGCCGACCGAGATCACGAAGTCGGTCCGGGAGGCCCGCAGCGTCTTCCAAGCCGAAGCGGAGGCGCGCAGCATCCCGGGGACGGCTCCGGCCCGCGCCGCGAGCCCCCGGCCCATCACCTGGCGGGTGGGGAGGGCCACCAGGTCGAAGCCGGCTTCCGGGACGAGCCGGTTTTCGAGACCGCGCTCGGACCCGAGCAGCAGCACCGAGTCGCCCCGAGCAGCGATCTGCTCGGCCAGCGCCAGCGCCGGCGTGACGTGCCCGCCGGTGCCGCCGCCCGCCACCACCCAGTGTCGTTCGCCCGGCCCGGTCACGAGGCCACCAGTCCGCGCGGGGCCGCGCCCGCCACCCGCCTTTCGCGCGGGGCGGCCTCGCGCGACGCGATGCGCAGCAGGATCCCGAGCGCGAGCGAGCACACGAGCAGCGAGTTTCCGCCCAGGGAGAGGAAGGGCAGCGGGAAGCCGGTCGTCGGCAGCAGTCCCATGACGACGGCCGCGTTGACCGCGGCCGGCACGGCGATCAGCGCCATCATGCCGAAGGCGACGAGCAGGGCGAAGGGATCCCGGGCACGGCGGGCGATCCGCGTGCCGGCGACGATCAGCGCGGCGAAGGCGCCGAGCACCACCAGGACGCCCACGAGCCCCAGCTCTTCCGCGACCACGGAGAGGATGAAGTCCGTGTGCGCCTCGGGCAGGTAGAAGAGCTTCTGGCGGCCGTCGCCGAGGCCGACGCCCAAGCTGCCTCCGCGGCCGAAGGCCACGAAGGACTGCACCAGCTGGAAGCCCTCGTTGCCGGCCGTCTGCCACGGGTCGAGGAAGCCCTTCCAGCGCGCCAGCGCGTACGGCCGCAGCGCGGCATAGACACCGGCGCCGGCACACGCCGCGGCGGCCGCTGCGAACAGGACTCGGAGCCGCGCCCCGGCCGCAAACAGCAGGAGCCCCCCCAGCACGACCACGAGCGCGGCGCTGCCGAAATCCGGTTGTAGGAGCAGGAGTCCCACGGGCGCCGCAACCAGCGCAAGCGCACCGCGCCACGGGCTCGGGCCGCGCTCCGTCCCCTTCGCCAGCAGCGCGGCGATGGCGAGCACCGTGGTCCACTTCGCGATCTCCGCCGGCTGGAAGCGGACGGGAACGCCGGGAAGGGCGAGCCAGCGGTTGGCGCCGTTCGCCTCGACACCCACGACAAGCGTCGCGGCGAGCAGCGCGACGCCCGCCACCCAGAGCGGCATGGCCAGGCGCCGCCACGCCACCAGCGGAATCCGCGTCGCGGCTGCTGCACACCCGAGCGCGAGCCCGACCGCGAGGAGGTGCCGGACGAAGTGCGGCGGCACCAACTCCCCGATCGCCAGCGGTGCGGTCGCGCTGTAGACCATGACGATTCCCACGCCGGCGAGCAGTGCCGCCGGCGCCACGACGCCGCCGTCGAGCGGCCGGGAGACGGGCTCGCTGCGCGTGCCCGCGCGCACGCGCGAAGCCCGGCGTCCGCGAGGGCCCGTCCGCGCCGCCCGCCCGAAGTGGCGCCGGCGCGGCGGCGTCCGGCGTCTCATGCGGGTCCGGATCACGGCGCGCCCTCTCGGCGCGCGAGGGCGGCGACCGCCACGCGGAAGCGATCGCCGCGCTCCTCGAAGTCGCGGAACTGATCCTGGCTGGCGCAGGCGGGCGACAGCAGGACGACGTCGCCCCTCCGGGCCAGGCCGGCCGCGCGCTGGACGGCCTCCTCGATCGACGCGGCGGCGAGCACGTCGACGCGGCCGGCAAGCGCTGCCTCGAGCTTCCCGGCGGCCTCCCCGATCAGCACGGCGGCGCGTACGCGCGCGGCGGCGACGGCGGCGAGCTCAGCGAAGTCGAGCCCCTTGTCCCGACCTCCGGCGATCCAGATCACGGAGGCGGGGAAGCTGCGGAGCGACTGGACGGCGGCGCCGGGATTCGTGGCCTTCGAGTCGTTCACGAAGAGCGCGCCGCCCGCTCGGCCGACCTCTTCCACACGGTGGGGAAGTCCGACGAAGCCGTCGAGCGCCAGGATCGCCTTGGAGGGGTCCGCGCCCGCGGCGGCGACAGCGGCGAGCGCGGCCACGGCGTTCTCCCGGTTGTGCAGGCCGGACAGGCGCAGGCCGTCCAGGGGAAGGCGGACGGCCGGCCCGTCGCCGTCCCGGATCACGATGCAGCTCCCGTCGAGCCAGGCGCCGTGCGACAGCGCGCCGGCGGTCCGAAACGGAAGGACCCGCGCTCGGCACGCGTCCGCGAGATCGCGGACGGCAGGGTCGTCGAAGTTCAGGACGGCGACGTCGTCGGCTTCCTGGCGCGCGAGGATCCGGGCCTTGGCGTCGCGGTAGGCCTCGAAGCTCCCGTGGCGGTCCAGGTGGTCCGGCGTGAGGTTGAGGATCACCGCGACGCGCGGGCGGAACTCCTCGGTCGTCTCCAGCTGGAACGACGAGACCTCCAGGACTGCCCAGTCGAGGGCCTCCCCCACGAGGCCCAGCGCCGGCGCGCCGACGTTTCCCGCGGCGCGCGTCCGCAGACCGGCCGCGCGCAGCATCGACTCCGCCAGCCGCGTCGTCGTCGACTTCCCGTTGGTCCCGGTGACCGCCAGGATCGGCACGGCGAGCACGCGGTAGAGCAGCTCCACGTCGCCCCAGGCGCGGCGGGCGCGATCGGCATAGCGCTCGCGCGGCACGCCCGGGCTCGGAACGACCAGGTCGAAATCCGCCGGATCCGGAAAGGCGCGGCCGAGCACCCGCTCCACGCGCGCGTCGAGGTCCGAAAGTCCGCTCAGCGCCCGGGCCGGGCGTTCGTCAGCCGCCACCACCCGTGCGCCCCGCTCCGCGCAGAAGTTTGCCGCGCTGACGCCGGAGACGCCGAGACCGAGCACGAGCACGCGTCGATCGGCGAGGTCCTTCATCAGCGCAGCTTCAGCGAGGACAGGGCAACCAGGCCGAGGATCGCGGACACGATCCAGAATCGGACCACGATCTTCGGCTCCGGCCAGCCCAGCTCCTCGAAGTGGTGGTGAATCGGCGCCATGAGGAAGACCCGCTTCCCCCTGAGCTTGAACGAGGCCACCTGGATGATCACGGACAGCGTCTCGACCACGAAGATCCCGCCGGCGACGGCGAGAAGGATCTCCTGCCGGATCAGGACCGCGATGGTCCCCAGTGCGCCGCCGAGGGCCAGGGAGCCGCCGTCGCCCATGAATAGCTGCGCCGGTGACGCGTTGAACCAGAGGAATCCCATTCCCCCGCCGAGCAGCGCACCGCAGAAGATGGCGAGCGTGCCGCTTCCGGCGACGTACTTGATGGCGAGATAGTCGGCGATGCCCGCGTGGCCGGCGGCGTAGGAGAGGATCAGGAAGGTTCCCGCTGCGATCATCACCGGACCGATCGCGAGCCCGTCGAGCCCGTCGGTGAGGTTCACGGCGTTGCTCGCCCCGACGATGATGAAGGTGGCGACGGGGATGTAGAGCCATCCGAGATGGGGCGTGAAGTTCTTGAAGAAGGGGACCGCGAGCTGTGCGTCGAAGCCCGGGTCGTTGTAGATCGCGACGGCGACCGCGAGCGCCAGCACCGTCTGCCACGCGAGCTTGACGCGCCCGGAGATCCCGCCGCTGTGCCCCTTCTTGACCTTCTGGTAGTCGTCGATGAAACCCAGCAGCCCGTAGCCGACGGTGACGCCGAGCACGGTCCAGACGAAGCGGCTGTCGAGGTTGGACCACAGCAGCACCGAGACGAGCAAGGAGAGCAGGATCAGCAGTCCGCCCATCGTGGGCGTGCCCGCCTTGTCGGCGTGATCGGGACCGACCTCGCGGATCGGTTGCCCCACCCGCAGCCGCCCGAGCTTCCGGATCAGCGGGGGGCCGACGAGGAAGGCGATGAAGAGCGCCGTCAGCGTCGCCGCGCCGGTGCGAAAGGTGATGTAGCGGAAGACGTTGAAGCCCGAGAACTCCGACGCCAGCGGGTAGAGCAGGTGATACAGCATCTAGTGCGCCTCCTCCCCGGCGAGTTCTTCCACGACGCGCTCCATCTGCATGGCGCGCGAGCCCTTGACGAGAATCCAGTCGCCGCGCTGCAGCGCGGACCGCACCAGCGTGGCGAGGCCGGCGTGGTCGGCGCCGACGTGCACGCGCTCCGTCGGCATTCCCGCCTCGATGGCGGCCGCGGCGACGCCCTCGGCGTGCTCGCCCAGGGCGAAGAGGCCGTCGAGGCCGAGTGCCGCGGCGCGCCGGCCGACCTGGGCGTGGGCCTCGTCGGACGCCGCGCCGAGCTCGCCCATGTCGCCGACGACCACGAGGCCCCGGTGGTCGCCCTTCGCGCGCGCCAGGCTCTCCAGCGCCGCGTCCATCGACTGCGGGTTGGCGTTGTAGGTGTCGTCGAGCACGACCACGCCGCCGGGCAGGTCTCGTCGCTGCATGCGCCCGCGCACGGGGCGGTGGGCCGCGAGACCCTCGCTGACCTCGTCGAGCCCCGCGCCGGCCGCCAGGGCGGCGGCGGCGGCGGCGAGGGCGTTCAGGATCGCGGTTTCGCCGACGCCGGCGACTTCGACCGGGGTGCGACCTTCGGGGGCGTGGAGCTCGAACGCAAAGCCGCGTCCGCTTCGCTCGGCCACGCGCTCGGCGCGAACGTCGGCGTCCGCGGCACGCCCGAAGCGCACGACGCGAGCATCGCTGCGACCGGCCTGCGCCGCGGCGCGGGGATCGTCGGCGTTGACCACCGCGGTCCCGTCGGCCGGAAGGCACGCCAGCAGATCGCCCTTCTCGCGCGCGATCTCGTCCTCACTGCCCAGGTGCTCGATGTGCGCCGCGCCGATGTTCGTGAGGACGCCGATCGTCGGGGCTGCGATGGCTGCCAGGGCGGCGATCTCGCCGCGGTGGTTCATGCCGATTTCGACGACGATGCGTCGATCCGTCGCGTTGCGCCGCAGCAGCGTGAGGGGCAGTCCGAACTGGTTGTTGAGGTTTCCCTCGTTCTTGAGGCAGGGAGCGGCGACGGAGAGGATTGCCGCACACATCTCCTTCGTGGTTGTCTTTCCGTTGCTGCCGGTGATGGCGACCACGGGGCCGCGGAAGCCGGCGCGGTGTCCCGCCGCGAGGGCGCCGAGCGCGCGCGTGGTGTCGGTTACCGCGACCACAGGGACGTCGGGTTTGATCTCGGCGGGGAGTGCGCGCCCGCGCTCCATCACCAGGCCGCTGGCGCCGCCCGCGATCGCCTCCGGCAGGAAGCGGTGCGCGTCGTGGCTGGGTCCCACGATCGCGACGAAGAGATCGTTGGCGCCGACGCTGCGCGTGTCGATGGACGCGCCCGTGAAGCGGATCTCCGGCCGTCCCTGGAGCAGGGCGCCCGCGGTCCAGTCCGCCGCGTCCTGTGCTCGGAACGGAACGCTCATGCGCGGCCTCGGGCGGCGAGGGCGCGCCGCGCCTCGTCGCGGTCGCTGAAGGGGAGCGAATCGCGTCCGACGATCTGGTAGTCCTCGTGGCCCTTGCCGGCGAGGACCACCATGTCGCCCGCCCGGGCGATGCCAATGGCCGCCTGGATCGCGGCGCGGCGATCGGGGACGAGGGCGTAGGCCCCGGTCGCGGCGTCGAGGGCGTCCACGTCGATGCGCCGAAGCTTCACGAAGCCGTCCTCCACGTCGGCGAGTATCCGCAGCGGGTCCTCGGTGCGCGGATTGTCGGTGGTGACGACGATGCGATCGCTCCAGCGCGCGACGGCTCCGGCCATGAGCGGTCGCTTGGCGCGGTCGCGGTCGCCGCCGCATCCGAAGACCGTGATGAGGCGACCCTGGGCGAGAGGGCGCAGGGTGCGCAGAAGCTTGTCCACGGCGTCCGGGGTGTGGGCGTAGTCGACCAGCACTGTCGGCGCGTCGGGATTCGACGCCTCGATGCGCTCCGCCCGGCCGGGCACCTGGGGGCAGGCCTCGATGCCTGCGACGATGACCGAGGGCTCGACGTCCAGCGCCACCGCGATGCCGCAGGCGACGAGCATGTTCTCCACGTTGAAGTCGCCCACCAGCGGAAGCACCACGGAGAGGCTTCCGGCGGGCGTGCGGACGCGGGCGCGGGTCCCGTCGAGGTGTACCTCCGCGGCCTCGAGTCGCACCCCGCCGGAGCGCGAGGGGTCGCGCGTGACGCCGATGATCCGCGCGTCGGTGCGCCTGGCGGCCCACACGAAGTCCTCGACGGAGGGGTCGTCGAGGTTCAGCACCGCCATCCCGCCCTGGCACAGGTAACGGCCGAAGAGCAGCGCCTTGGAATCGCGGTAGGCGCCCATGGTCCCGTGGAAATCCAGGTGGTCCTGCGTCAGATTGGTGAAGGCGCCGACGGCGAAGCGACATCCGTCGACGCGTCCGAGCTCGAGGCCGTGGGACGAGACCTCGATCAGCACCACCTCGACGTCGCGGGTGCGCATGGCGCGTAGCATCCGCTGCAGGTCGGAGCTCTCGGGCGTGGTGTTGATGGCGCGCTCGCGCTCGTCGGAGTCA
The DNA here is from genome assembly GCA_029863845.1 of Myxococcales bacterium. Lineage (GTDB taxonomy): Bacteria > Myxococcota_A > UBA9160 > UBA9160 > SMWR01 > JACZXC01. The sequence continues at coordinate 18,369 of JAOTUO010000001.1, read as the reverse complement.
CGCACCTCCACCGTGCCGATCACGCCGGTGCGCCGGCCCGCCGTCTTCAGAATCGACTCGACCAGGTAGGTGACGCTGGTCTTGCCGTTGGTTCCGGTCACGCCGATCAGCGTGAGCTCGGACGAGGGGTCCCCGTAGAAGCGGGTGGCGATGGGCGCGAGCGCCCGCCGGCTGTCGTGTACGACCACGGCCGGCCGGCCGCGCAGGTCGAGCCCGGGCGGAATCTGATCGACGACGACGGCGGCGGCCCCGAGATCGACGGCCTGCTGGAGGTAGTCGTGCCCGTCGAAGACGGCGCCCCTCAGCGCGAAGAAGAGGTCGCCGGCTGCGACGCTCCGCGAGTCGTAACCGAGTCCGCGGATCACCGGGTCGTCGTCGTCCCCGCGCGCAAAGCGCAGGGGACCCTGCTCCGGGGGCAGCGTCGCCAGCAGCTTCGACAGTCGCATCAGCCCTCTTCCTCCCCGCCCCCGACGCCGCCCGCCGCGAACCGGACGCGAATCCGCCCCGCGTGGGCGGGCACTACGGTTCCGGGCGGGGGGTCCTGCGCGATCGCGCGACCGCTGCCGGAAATCTCGACCGCGAGGGCTCCTTCCGCTGTGATCCGCTTCACCTGTTCCACGGTGAGGCCGCGCAGATCCGGCAGCAGCACGCGGTCGTCGATTCGCGCGAGGACCGGGAGCGCTCTCGCCGCCGCGGCGGGTTCCGGTGCGGCACGCGGGGGCGCACTCGAGACGGAAGGGGCGGGAGCGGCTTGCGCCGTCTGCGTCGGCACCGCACGCGACGGAGCCGGCTGCGGCGCCGTGAAGATTCCAAAACGCGAGAGCTGCGCCGCGGCCACCCGCGCGAAGAGCGGCGCCGCCGCCGCGCCACCGGTGTGCGTCGGCCGCCGCGGCTCGTCGAGCCCGGTGAGGATCACGAGCCTCGGGTCGTCGGCCGGGACGATGCCGACGAACCACGCGCGGAAGCGATTCCGGGCGTAGCGGCGGGTCTTCGGGTCCAGCTTTTGCGCCGTTCCGGTTTTTCCCGCCACGCGCACGCCGCGCAGCGCGGCGGCGCTTCCGGTGCCGTCGGGGCCCACGACTTCCTCGAGCATCGCCATCAGGGCGGACGCGGTTTCGGCCCGCAACACGCGACGAGCCGTCTCTCGGTCGGTCGGCTGCCAGGGCTGCCCCGCCACGCGGCGCGCGCCCACGAGCCGCGGGCGCACCCACTCGCCGCCGTTGGCGATGGCGGCCGTGGCGGCTACGAGCTGGATCGGCGTCACGCTCACGCCCTGGCCGAACGCGATCGTCGCGTGGTCGACGGGCTTCCATCCGCGCCAGGAGCGCAACACGCCCGCCGACTCGTCCGGGAAGCGGCTGCGGGTCGACGTTCCGAAGCCGAAGCGGCGCAGCATCTTGTAGTGCGCCCGGGGTCCCAGGGCGCGCGCGATCTTGGCCGCGCCGATGTTGCTCGAGACACGCAGGATCTCGAGTGCGGTGAGCTCGCCGTGAGGGTCGTGGTCGCGGATGGTCTTGCCGGGAATTTCGAAGACGCCGTTCTCGCAGTCGAAGCGGTCGTCGGCCCCGATGACTCCGTCCTCGAGCGCCGCCGCGATCAGGAAGGTCTTGAGCGTGGAGCCCGGCTCCGCCGCGTCGAGGAAGGCGCGCGAGCGCGTGGCGTCGTAGTCGAGCTCCCGAAAGCGGTTCGGGTCGAACCCGGGCAGCTCCGCCAGCGCCAGAAGGTCGCCGGATCGGGGATCCATCGAGATGACGACGCCGCCGCGCGCGCCGGTTCTCGCGACGGCCTCGTGCAGCGCAGACTCGGCGTCGGCCTGGAGCGCCGCGTCAATCGTCAGTGCGACGTCGCCCCCGGCGGTACTCCAGCGCTCCTCGCCCCCCGAGACCAGGAGGCGGCCGCGGGCATCGCGCTCGGCGGGGAGGCGGCGGGCGGTTCCGCGCAGCCAGCGGTTCTCCTGCTGCTCGATTCCGCGGACCCCGACGGCGTCGATGTTGACGAATCCCAGGATCTGGGCCGCGAGCTCTCTGTAGGGATAGACGCGCCGTGGCTCGCGCAGCACGCCGACGCCCGGCAGAGCGAGCGTGCGCACGCGCCGGGCCTGCTCCGGAGAGACCCAGCGCTCGAGGAACAGGAAGGACGGATGGCCGCGGAGGCGCGCCGCGAGGGCCGTGGCCTTCGCGCCGAAGACCCGGGCCAGCGCGGCCGCGGTGCCGTCGACGTCGTCGATGCGGGAGGGCACCGCGTAGACGGACGGGGCTTCGACCGAGATCGCGAGCGCTGCGCCGGAACGATCCACGATGGTGCCGCGCGCGGGAGGCAGCGTCAGCAGGCGGCGGGACTGCGCTTCGCCCCGATCGGCGCCGCGCTCGTCCACCACACTCAGGTGCGCGGCGCGCGCCGCGAGCCCGGCGAAGGCGAGCAGCATCAGGGCACGGGCGACCGCGATCCGTCGGCTGGCGAGGCGGAGGTCGCTCCCTCTCACGGGCGATCCGTCCCGGCTGTCGCGGAGCGCAAATCGATCACGCGCTCGGCCCGACCGAAGCCCCGCTGCCGGGCCAGTCGGGCGAGCCGGGCGGGGTCGCGCAACGAGCGCACCTCGGCGGTGAGCTCGCGGTGCTCTTCGAGCAGGGCCTTCTGGGTGCTCACGGCCTCGCCCAGGCCGTAGCGCAGGCGCAGGATGTCGTTCCGGAGGGCGGCGAGCGCGAAGGCCGCCAGAACGATTCCCAGCAGCACGACGCCAAACTGGCGCTTGCCGCGCGGTCGATGCCGCCGCACCGGTGCGAGGTCGCGCCCGACGAGGACGGAGCTGGCGGGGGGGCTGGCCATCACGCCGCCTCGACGACGCGCTCTGCGGCGCGGAGTCGCGCGGAGCGCGCCCGCGGGTTCGCGCGGACCTCCGCCAGGGCGGGCCGGACGGGCCGGCGGGTCACGACGCGCAGCCGGACCACGGCTCCGCACACGCAGACCGGCGTTCGTGGCGGACACTCGCAACCGCGCGCCGCATCACGGAAGCGGTTCTTGACGATCCGATCCTCGGCCGAGTGGTAGGCAAGCACGACCAGCCGCCCGCCGGCGCGCAGTGCCGCGATGGCGGCTTCGAGCCCCTCGTCCAGCGCGGCGAGCTCATCGTTCACAGCGATGCGCAGGGCCTGGAAGACGAGCGTTCCGGGGTGGTGGCGGCGGCCGCCGCCGATCCGCGTCGTCGCGATCACGTCGAGCAGGTCGCGTGCCGTGTGCAGCGGGGCGCGGCTGCGCGCCGCGACCAGCGCGCGGGCCAGCCGCTTCGCACCGGGGAGGTCGCCGTATTCGCGGAACATGCGGGCGAGCTCGTCGACGGAGGCTGCGGCCAGGAGATCCGCCGCGGTCGTCGGGCTCCCGGCGTCCATGCGCATGTCGAGGGGCGTTTGCTCCGCGCTGTCCTCGGAGAAGCGGAAGCCGCGCGCCGGCGCGTCGATCTGGGGCGACGAGAGCCCGAGGTCCAACAGCACGCCGTCGACCCGGGCGATTCCGAGGTCCGCCAGGACCGGGCCGAGCCGCCGGAACGAGGCGTGGACCAGGCGTACGCGGTCGCCAAAGGGTCGTAGCCGGTGGCCGGCAGCCTCGAGTGCGGATGCGTCCATGTCGAGTGCGATCAGACGTCCGTCGGGGGCGGTTCGCTCGAGGATCGCGGCCGCGTGCCCGCCGGCTCCGACCGTGCCGTCCACGATCAGGGCGTTCGGCCGAAGCTCCAGGAGGGAGAGCGTCGCCTCGAGAAGCACGGGCCGATGCGCGAACCGGCTGGCCACTGGAGTGGGTCGCCTCCCCCCCGCCCACTCGTTGTCGGGCTGCTAGCGAGGGGGTTGGCAGGGTGCCCCGGGGCGCTTTATCGCGGGGGCGGATTGTCCCCCCCAGTAACGCCCCGTCCCCGCAACATTGCGCCCCGGGGACACCCTAGCCTCACGAGTGGAGGAGCTACGCTCCTCCGGTCCTCTCACCCCCAAACACCGTTCTATCTCCGTTCCCAGTTCGCCACCAACGACGAGATCTCGTCGAGGTTCGAACGGGTTTCCTGCAAGTTCGCGTCGAAGCGGACCTTGTCCCAGATCTCGATCAAGGAGCCCATGCCCGCGATCACCACCTCGCGCTCCAGGCCGGCGTGCTCCCGCAGGGCGGGCGGAATCAGGATCCGGCCCTGCTTGTCGATCGGGCACTGGGTCGCGCCCGAGAAGTAGTAGCGGCGGAGGCTGCGGCTGTTGGGGTCCGCCCAGGGCAGAGCCTCCAGGGAGCTGCGGAATCGGTCCCAGGCTGCGTGCGGGTAGATGGTTAGGCAGTCCGCTTCTCCGTGCGTGATCGTCGGTGCCTGCTCGCCTTCGCCGACCAGGTGCGCCCGGAATATCGCCGGTATACTCAGTCTGCCCTTGGCGTCGAGCGTGTGAACGGAGCGACCGGAAAACATCGACGAGATTCAATCCTTCGAGCCTCGAAAGGGCTGCTATCCCACGATTACCCACGATTCCCCACCGCGCACAGCCTACCCCCACCTCCCGCCCCAGATCAAGAAGAAACTCGAGGTTTTTGCGCCCGACTTGCATTTTTTTTCGGTCCACTAGATGTGGATGACGAGAGCGCGATTCACCACAAGATGATGCGGTCAACCCGGTTGGATTGGCGCGAGAGGCGGTTCAGGCCGCGCCGAGTCCGGGGATGCGGCTCGAGTGGACGGCGACGACGCCCGCCACGATCCGCTCCAGCGGACTTCCGGGTACCCGATCGGGCACCTCCGGCGGCAACGCAGGCGTGGGGTCGAGGAGGACGTCGAGCACCGCTTCCGTCCCTTCCTGCAGACCGGACTCCGCGTACCCTCCCTCGAGCACGAAAGCCAGGCGCCCGTCGCACAGGTCGTCGGCCAGCGAGCGCACGAGCGCGGTCATGGCGCGGAACCCCTCCCGGGTCACCTGCATCGCCGCCAGGGGATCGTCGCGGTGCGCATCGAAGCCGCAGGACACGAGCATCACCTGGGGGTCGAACGCGCGCGCCGCAGGTGCCAGCAGACGCCGCAGCACACCCATGTACTCGGGGTCGCCGCAGCCGGCGGGCATGGGGATGTTGAGGGTCGCGCCGGTGCCCTTTCCGCGGCCTGCTTCGCCGAAGTCGCCGGTACCGGGGTAGAAGGGGAACTGGTGGGTCGAGACGTAGAGGACGGAGGGGTCTTCTTCGAAGTGGTGCTGGGTGCCGTTGCCGTGATGGACGTCCCAGTCGAGAATCAGGATGCGCTCCACGTCCTCCTCGGCCTGGAGGGCGCGGGCGGCGATGGCGATGTTGTTGAACAGGCAGAAGCCCATGGCGCGGTTCGACTCGGCGTGGTGACCCGGGGGACGCAGCGCCGCGAAGCCGGACTGCTGGCGACCGCGTGCGACGCGAAGCGCCAGCTCGATGGCGCCCCCGGCGGCCAGGCGAGCCACCGCGAAGCTCTGCGGCGAGACGTAGGTGTCGGGATCGAGGTGCAGGGGCGCGCGGCGCGAGGCCTCGGCCACGGTATCGAGGTGGTCCCGGGCGTGGACCCGCAGGATCTCCTCGGGCTGCGCCTCCCGCGGCTCGAGGTGCTCGAGCCGATCGCGCCGGGCGTCGATCGCGCGCTGCACGGCGACCAGCCGCTCGGGCCGCTCGGGGTGACCGCCGGGGGCGCGGTGGTCCCTGTAGCGCGGGTCCGCCAATACGGTGGTTGCCCGGAAGCGTTCCATTTCACACGATGCTATCCGAGCGCCATGCGGGCAGCGAGGTGATCTCGGCTTTCAGGGGGATCGGGTGAGCGCACCCGGCGTCATCGCCGTCACGGGACCCGGCAGCTTCATCGGGCGTCGGCTGGTCGATCGCCTGCTCGAGCGCTCTCCGAAACTGCGCGTTCTGGCGCTCGATCAGCGTCGCCCGTTTCGGCTCGACAGCCGGGTGCGCTTCCACCGCGTCGATTTCACCGAGCCGACGGCGGACGGACACTGCGCCGAGATCCTGGTGCGCGAGCGCGCGGAAGCCGTGGTGCACACCGCGTTCCGGACGTCGCCGACGCCGGATCTCGAGATGGACCACGAGCTCGAGACGATCGGCAGCCTGCACATCATGAACGCCTGCGCCGCGGCCAAGGTGAAGCGATTGGTGGTGGCATCGAGCACGATGCTGTACGGGCCCCGACCGGACAACCCGAACTTCCTCACCGAGGCAAACCCGCTGCGCGGACATCCGGACGCGCACTCGGTCGAGGATCGCGTGGAAATGGAAGGGCTCCTCTCCGATTGGCGCCAGCGCCATCCCGACAGCGAGGTCACGGTGCTGCGGCCCTGCTGGATCATGGGCCCCACCTACTGGGACCATGTCACCCGCTTCTTCTCCCTGCCCGTGGTCCCGATGCTGCTGGGCTACGACCCGCTCATGCAGTTCGTTCACGAGGAGGACTGCCTGCACGCCTTCGAACGCGCCACGCTGAGCCCGCACCCGGGCGTTTTCAACGTGGTGGCGCGCGGGGTTCTGCCCCTGTCGACGATCCTGCGCCTGGCGGGCAAGCGCATCCTGCCGCTGCCGGCGTCGCTCCTCTACCGCATGGCGTACTACCCGTCCCAGGGCCAGACGGGCGATCCTCCGGCGGGTTTCTACGACTACCTGCGCTACCTCTGGGTCGCTGACGGCGAGCGGGGCTGGGAGGCCTTCGGGGAGCCCGCCTACACGACGAAGGAGGCCTGGATCTCCTTCGTTTCCGCGCGCCGCATGCGGCGCTACCGCTAGCCGCACCGCGACGCGCGGGGAGCCGGGAGGCGACGCGACTCGACATGGTTGACGAACGCGATTCCAATCTCGCGCCCGGCGACGTCGAAACGGATCCGGCGACCGATTTCGACCCTGGCGTCGGGGATCTCCGCGAGGCGCTGGATTCCCTGCGCCGGGAGATCCGCGCGCGCTTCCCCGCGCCGCTGGGAGAGGACGTCCCGCGGCAGCCGGCCGAGTGGCCCGCGTTGTTCAATGAGCTCCGGCGGCGCCTGAGCACGATCGGCATGATCGAGCGTTCCGGTGAGGTGGACGAGTTCGGCATGGACGAGATCGTGCTGCGCCGGACCCGCGCGGTGCTCGACCTGGCGTACGAACACTACTGGCGCGTGGAGGTCCACGGGCTGGAGCACGTCCCCGACGCAGGTCCGTGCCTGCTCGTCGCGAACCGCTCGGGCCTGCTGCCCTACGACGGGCTGATGGTCTGCCACGCCATCCATCGCAATCACCCGCGCCACGTGTCTCCGCGCTTCTTCGCGGCGGACTGGCTGATCACTCTGCCCTTCGTGCAGCCCTATCTGGCGCGCCTGGGCGGGGTGCGCGCCTGCCGCGAGAACGCCGAGCGACTGCTCGCTTCGAAGCACTTCGTGGTCGTGTTTCCCGAGGGCATCAAGGGGGCGGCCAAGGTGTTCCGCGAGCGCTATCGGCTGAAGCGCTTCGGGCGCGGCGGCGTCGTTCGCGTCGCCCTCGAGAACCGCGTCCCGATCGTCCCCGTCGGCGTCGTCGGGGCCGAGGAGGTCCATCCCGTCCTCTTCAAGTGGGGCATGCCGGCCCGGGCCCTGGGCCTGCCCTTCTTGCCGGTGACGCCCACCTTCCCGCTCTTCGGTCCGTTGGGGCTCATGCCGCTGCCGAGCAAGTGGGTGATCCGCTTCGGGCCGTCGATTCCGATCGACCACCTCCAGCCCGACGCGGCGACCGACGAGCTGCTGATTTCGCGGCTCACCGAGGACCTGCGGTCGAAGATCCAGACCCTGGTCGACACCGGCCTCGCGGACCGCGAATCGGTCTGGGGCTGAGGGTCCCGGGCGCTCGCTAGCTGCCTTCGTTCGGCGAGTCGGGTTTGGCGGCCTGCCGCTCCCGCTCGGGGGGCTCCCGGCGCGAGGCTTCGAGGCGCTCCACGGCGTCGGCCACCCGCTGGAGGTTCGCTGTGAGCGCCTCGACGTCGGAGCGACGGGGCAGGTCGAGGAGCTTGAACACGCGCTCCATCGCGTTCTGCACCAGATGATCGACGTCGGGGGTGGCCAGCGCGATCCAGTCGGAGAGCTTGCCGTCTTCGTCGCGCGCCCGGACCAGCCGGCGCACGTTGCGGCGGACCTCCTCGATGCCCTCGCTCGCGTCGTCCACGCCCTTTCGCAGGGCGCCGTAGAGCGCGTCGCCCCCGCGCTGGATCAGGCCCGAGAGCAGCGTGCGCGACATCGGGCGGTTCGAGCGCTCGCCGTCCACCAGGATCTGCGAGAGCGCGACCGAGGTGATGTCTTCGCCGGTCTCGTTGTCGATGACCGTCACGTCCTCGCCGGCCTCGACCAGCTCGGCGATTCCCTTGAGCGTGATGTAGCGGCTCGTCTGGGTGTTGTAGAGCTTGCGGTTCGCGTAGCGCTTGACGAGCACCGGCATGCGGGCGCCTCGCTTGGCAGGGAACGCCGGTGACGCTAGCGAACCCCGCACGGGGGGTCAGCCCTCGATCGGAACCCGCTGAACGCTCGGTCGTCGGCCGCGCCGGGCACTACGGGGGGTGCCGGGCTTCGGCGTGGAGGGACCGCCGTCGTCCTGCGGCCCCGACGCGCCGTCGGGTCGCCGCACGCCGAACTCCCACAGGATCTCGCGAAGGCCCAGGAACGCCCGCAACACGGCGCGGGCTTCCGGGTCGTCCCGGGCGCGCTCCTCCCAGCGGCCGATCTCCGCGTCGAGGGCGTCGGTGATCGCCTCCAGGAGGGAGGCGGCGACCGGTGCGCCCTCGTGGCCGAGCTGCTCCGCGAGGCCGTCCAGCAGCTTTGCGATCGGGCTGAGCACCTCGTGGAACTCCGAAGGCCGGCCGCTGGCGGCCAGCGCCGCGGCGTCGAGGAGCGCGTGCAGGCTGGCCAACGCCTCCGCGGCCGCCGCCCGCGCGTGGCCGCGCGCCCGCTCGAGCGCCTCGCCTGCGGTCTCCGCTTGCGGCTCGCTCTCCCTAGGGCCCCGCGTGCTCTCCAAGCGACGGCTCTCCCTCGTGAAAGATCGCGTCGGCGATGTGCGCCAGGCCAGCCAGGTCGTGGATGTCGCCGGCGAACTCCGGAACCTGACCCCAGTAGCGGCCCCGATCCCGCGCCCGCGTACGCAGCGCGAGCGTGGACCGCAGGTCGCGTTGCACGAGGGCAGCGTATCCCGTCGCGGCGGCCACCGCCGCCCGGGCGGCGGCCTCGGCCGGGAAGTCCGGCGCTTCGCTCGCGCCGAGCGCCGTCGCCAGTGCCGCGATGTCGGATTCGCGGAGCTCGCCGCCCGTGAGCGACTCGGGCGGTGCGCCCCCCTCCGGCCAGCGGCGGACGCGGTTGATGAGTACGCCCGAGAGCGGCACGTCGAACGCCTCGAGGCGATCGAGGAAATCGACCGCCTGCCGCTGTGACTCCGCGCCCGTCCCTGCCACGCGCACGAAGGCCGCCTCGGGGCCCACCAGCAAACTGCGCACCCGGTGTGCGCGCTCGCGGAAGCCCCCGGCCATGCCCTCGAAGGCGAGCAGGAACTCGGAGATGTCCTCGAGGAATCCGAAGCCCGAGACGCGCTCGACGATCTGGAGGATGCGGTGGGTGCTGCGCTGGAACAGCCGCAAGCCGAAGCGTCCGGCCGCGAAGGCAGGATGGATGAGCATCTGCACGAGACGGCTGTCGAGGAACTCGAGCAGGCGCTGGGGCGCCTCGAGAAAGTCCAGGGCGTGCTGGGCGGGCGGTGTGTCGACGACGATCAGATCGAAGTTCCGCCCCTCGTACAGCTCGTACACCTTCTCCATCGCGGAGTACTCGACGCTGCCGGCGAGCGCGTCGGAGGCGTGCTGGTAGATCGCGTTGCTGAGGATGCGATCGCGCACCTCGGGGCTCTCGGCGAAGCGCGCGACGAGGTCGTCGAAGGTCCGCTTCATGTCGAGCATCATCGCGGCCAGGCCACCGTCTCCGGGAACCCCGAGCCGCGCGAGAACATGCCGGGGGATCGGCTGGGGCTCGTTGCCGAGCGAGCGCAGGCCGAGGGCGTCGGCGAGGCGGCGGGCCGGGTCGATGGTGAGCACCAGCGCGCGGCGACCGCGGCGCGCCGCTTCCACCCCGAGCGCCGCGGCGATCGTGGTCTTGCCCACCCCGCCGCAGCCGACGCAGACGACGATGCGGGGATGCATCAGGGTCCGATCGGCGAATTCGGCGGCGCTCACGCCGTCACTGCTCGAGGGGGCTCCACCAGCGCGTCGGCGAGCACCGCGATCTCGGCCGGCCCCTGGATCCCGGTAGTCAGGTAGGGCAGGCACACGACCGGCAGGCCCGTGAGCCTGCCGATCTCCGCGACGTAGCTGCGATTGAGCTCGAAGCGCGCGCGCAGGTAGCGCGCGCAGGCGGCAAGGGTGCTCGGGCGGGGGAGCTCGCCCCGGGGCGCGTCGTCGGGCAGCTTCGCGAGCCGCTCGTCGAGGTCGGACAGGGCTTCGGGGAACGGCGCCGGAAACACGCCGTTGACCACGGCCCGATCGATGGTGATGCCGACGTCGGCGCGAAGGCGCTCCACGAGCTCCGCGGTCTCCCGGGTCGGAAGCTCCTCGGCCAGCGCCACCGGCAGGAGCAGCGTGCGCTTCGTGTCGACGACCATCTGCTCGACGCGCTCTGCGTTGCGGCGGAGGGGACCGGTGCGCACCGCCGAGACGACGACATGGGGAACGTCGAGAAAGGTGACCCCGTGCCCGGTGGCGGGAGCGTCCACGATGATGAGGTGGTAGAGCGGCCCGCCGTCGCCGTTGGTCATCTGCTCGACGTGCCAGATCTTTCCCAGCGTGATGAGGTCGCGCCAGCCGGGCGCCGCCGACATGAGCTGGCGAAAGCCCCGGTTGCGTAGCACGAAGTCCACGACGGAGCGCACGCCGAGTTGAAGACCCAGATACTCGCCGAGCGCGTTGAAGGGGTCGATGCGCATCGCCGTGACGCCGGGAAGGATTTCGCGGCCGGCGTAGCCCACCGGCGGAGAGCCGGGCGCGAGCAGGCGCGGCAGCTGCTCGTCGCGTCCCGTCTCAGCGACCAGCACGCGCCGTCCGGCGCGGGCCGCCGCGACCGCCAGGGCGGCGGCGACGGTCGTCTTCCCGGTGCCCCCCTTGCCGGTGACGATCACGAGACGGCGCTCGAGCAGCGAGCCCAGGGGCTCAGCCGCCAACGGGGCCTCCCGCGGCGCGCCGACCGGCTGTGAGCGTCGATCTCAAGCGAAGCGCCCCCACCTCCGAAACGTTCGTTGGCGGCGTAGCTCCGAGGGACCCTAGCACCAGGGCCCCGCTCGGGCGTCTCGAGGTAGGGGGGGAGTCCGTGATCGTCACCTGCGAGCAGTGCTCGACGCAGTTCCAGCTGAACGACGCGAAGGTTCCGGCTCGCGGCATCCGCGTGCGCTGCTCCCGGTGCAAGCACGCATTCCTCGTCCAGCCTGCCGGGCTCTCGCCGGCCGATCGTATCCAGCAGGCCGCCGAGGAAGCGATCTCCGACGCCGGCTCGTCCGTCCCGGGTGTCACCAAGGACCTGCCGGGCGGCTCGGAGGCGAACGACGGAGGCGGGGAGCCCGACTGGCAATTCAATCACGACTTCGGACGGAGCGACGACGCCGACGAGGCTTCTGGGGGCCGGCGTGTGGAGGCCCGGGCGGCGATCGACGATCTGCTGGGGTCGGGCCGCGACGCCGGACCCACGCGCGAGTTCGCCAGGGATCCCGTTCCCGACCTGGCTGAGGGCTCCACACCCGAACTCGACGACGGCTCCCAACTCGATCTCGCCTACGGCCCCACGCCCGACCTCGCCGATCGTGCGACCTCCGACTCACCACCACTGTCTGGTATGGGGGAAACCGTGGCGCCGGAAGCGGCGTCGGCGACCGCCTTGTCCGACGACGATCCCGCTTCACCGGACGGCTCGAAGCCGACTCCGTTGGTGATCGGGTCGGTTTTCTCGCCGCTGGCCTCGACGACACCGGAAGACCTGGAGGGCGGCGACGCGACGGCGGCGCGCCTCGCAGCGGCGAGCCTCGACATGGATGCCGACTCGAAGGCCACGATCTGGTTGCGGCGCATCGCCGGCGGCTGCGGCTGGATCGCCGCGGTCGGGCTGATCGGCGCGACCCTCTACGGGAGCCTCTCGCCGCGGGCGGCGGAGTCGGCGGCGACGCTGCTCTCGCAGTCGTTCGACGGCATGGAGGCGGAATCGATCGAGGGTCGGTGGATCGAGAACACGCTGGCGGGTCCGATGTACGTCGTTTCGGGAACCCTGCGTGGCACGGGTCGCGGGCCAGTCGCGGCGCGTCTGGAGGTGCGGCTCCTCGACGAACGGGGGAAGGAGCTCGACGTCCGGCCGGCACCGATGGGCCCGGCGCTGGCCGGTCGCGCGCTTCGCGAGCAGGATCCCGCGGTCCTGACCGAGGCCCACGGGCGGGCCGCCCAGCGGCTGACCCGGGTGCCGCTCGCACCGGGCGCGCGCCGGCGCGTTCAAGCGCTGTTCGTGGACCCTCCGCCCGCCGCCGTGGCGTTCCGGCTGGCAGAGGCCTCGCCGTCCTCGACCGGGGAGACTCCCTAGGGCTCGCTGCTCGCGGGCTCCATAGACTTCGCCGGCTGGGCTCGTCCGACTCCGCTCGCCTAGGGCTCGCTGCGCGCCGGCTCCGTAGACTTCGCCGGCTTGCCGTCCGTGACCGCCTCTTGCTTGGGGGTCACGTCGATTTCGTCCTTGCCCGAGATACCGGCCTTGAAGTTGCGGATCGCCTTGCCGACGCCGGAGCCCAGCTCGGGCAGTCGGCGGGCACCGAACAGGACCAGGACGATCCCGAGCACGACGAGGAGCTCGGTGGTGCCGATACCGAACATGGCCTGACCTCGCCCGCAACGCGCGGGCCATGGGAGAGGGTGCCTGCCCACACCCCCGGGGTCAAGCGAAGCCCGCGATCACGCAGGCCGCCCGATGGGAACGGAAGTAAGGCTCACCGCGCGGCCTGCGGCTCGCCTTTGCGGGGGCCCGCCTTCGTTCGCCTTTGGCTCACTGCGCGGCCTGCGGCCTTGCCTTTGCGGGGGCCCGCCTTCGTTCGCCTTTGGCTCGCTGCGCGGCCTGCGGCCTTGCCTTTGCGGGGGCCCGCCTTCGTTCGCCTTTGGCTCACTGCGCGGCCTGCGGCCTTGCCTTTGCGGGGGCGAAGCGCAGGGCGAGCAGGGTCCCTCCCACGACCAGCAGCGGCATCGCCACGAAGTTCAGCCCGGGCACGAGGCAGGTCAGGAAGGCCGCCGAGCCGAAGCCGAGCATCGTCGGCGCCCGCGACCACACCCAGCGGCGTTTGTCGGCAAAGGAAACGCGACGCCGGTCGAGCGTGTAGCTGGCGTAGTCCAGGGGCAGAAACAGGAGCGTGAAGCCAATGATCGCCGGTCCGGTCAGGATCTGCGCGCCGGGAACGAGGACACCGATCGCCGTAAGCGGACCGACGACACCCAGAAAGAACGCGAAGCGCCGCAACTCCTCGCGCAACGCCCGACCGCCTTCCCGCAGCGTTTCGAGCACGCCCGACCCAGTCTCGTCGATCGCGCCCCCCGTAACGATCTGCTCCACGCGAAGCGCGAGCGCGTCGTTGAACGGTGAGGCCAGCAGACTGGCCGCGACGTAGGCGAGCACGAGGCAGACGCCCGCCACCGCGACGAAGAGCAGCGCGCCGAACGCCAGCAGGCCGAGCTTCGCGGGGCCCACCCAGATCCAGGTGTACCAGCGAGTGGCCTCCACCACGGGCATCCAGGCGGTCACCGCGGTGTGAATCTCGCTCGCGTAGGCGATCACGAAGCCGATGGCCGCGGTGAAGGCCACCAGCGACAGCAGCAGCGAAACGAGCGCCAGGCTCCACAGCCGGCGCTCGCGCAGCAGAAGGCGGCCGCCCTCGAAGGGCAGCGCGAACGCGGACACCGCTCCTTCGAGCCGGTTTGTCGAAGCGCTCGCGACCGTCTCCGTCATCGAACCCCCGTCGCTCCGTCTAGTGTACACTCGAAGAATGATCCGTCCGACTCGCAAACTGACTGCGGGGCTCTGCTCGGCTCTGCTCCTCGTCGCCTGTGAAGGCCGAATCGAAGACGCCGCACCCGCCGACGCCACCGACGTCGTCGCCGTCGTGGACGAGCGCTCCATCACGATCGACGAGCTCGACGACTGGATCCGCGACGACCTCTATCGGCGCGAAGTCGACGGCAGGAGCCCATCCCAACTGCATCGGCTGCGGCGGGAGGCCTTGCAGCGGATGATCGATGAGGAGCTCGTGGAGGCCGAGGCGCGGCGCCGCAACATCGACGCGTCGGAGCTGCTGGCCTTGGAGATCGAGGCTCTCGGGGCCGTCACCGACGAGCAGATCGAGGGCTTCTATGCCGAGCGGGCGGACCGCTTCGGGGGCACCCCGCTCGCTGAGCTGGCCCCGCGCATCCGGGAGTACCTGGAGCAACGCCGCGCCGGCGAGGCGGTCACGCTGCTGCGCGAACGCGCGGACGTGACGGTGCGCCTCGAGCCTCCGCGCGTCGCGGTCGCGAGCGACGGCCCGTCCATGGGCCCCGCCGCCGCCGCCGTCACGATCGTCGAGTTCAGCGACTTCCAGTGCCCGTACTGCCAGCGCGCCCTGTCGGTCCTGAGGGAGCTGCGGGAGCGCTACCCGAACGACGTGCGCATCGTCTACCGCCACTTCCCGCTCGACGCCATTCACCCGTATGCCCGGACGTCGGCCGAGGCCTCGCTGTGCGCCCACGACCAGGGGAAGTTCTGGCCCTACCACGACAAGCTCTTCGGGAACCCGGGTGCCCTCACGGGCGACGACCTCCGGCGCTACGCGGCCGAGCTCGAGCTCGAAATCGATCGTTTCGAGCAATGCCTCGCCGAGCGCCCGCACCGCGAGACCGTCGAGACGGACGCCGCGGCCGGGAGCCTCGCTGGCGTCACCGGAACACCCGCGTTCTTCGTCAACGGGATCTTCGTCGAGGGCGCGCAGCCCGCCAGCACCTTCGCCGAGCTGATCGACGCCGAACTCGCCCGCTAGTCTTGCCGGCTGTCGGCGGGCGGAACCCGCCTGCCCGCACGGCGCGGCGGCTGGAGGGCCCGACCCGAGAAGGAGCTAGGCCGGCTCGCCGCCGATGCGGTCGAGCAGCGCGTCGCGCTTCTCCACCATCTGTTCGTGGGTGTCCGCCTCGAGGTTCAGGCGCAGGACCGGCTCCGTGTTGGAGGGCCGCAGGTTGAACCACCAGTCCGGGTAGCGGACCAGCAGTCCGTCGAGGTGCGAGATCTCGGGCGCGCCGCCGTGCTCGCGCTCGATCGCCGCCAGCAGACCCGGCACGTCCTCCACCCGGCGATTGATCTCCCCGCTCGCCGCGTAACGACGCAGCGGCGCCAGCAACACCGACAGCGGCTTGCGCTCGAACGCGAGCACGTCGAGGAGCGCGACGAGGGCAGCGATGCCGTCGTCCGCGACGAGTGTGGACGAGAAGCGGAAGTACATGTGGCCCGACAGCTCGCCGGCGAAGATGGCGTCCACCTCGCGCATCCGCGCCTTCACGAACGAGTGTCCCACGCGGCACATCTCGGACACGCCGCCGGCCTTCTCGATCTCCTCCGCCGTGACGCGGCTGGAGCGGAGGTCGTAGAGCACGCGCCCGCCGGGGTGCCGTCGCAGCTGGTGGCGGGCGAGCAGACCGGTCATCAGGTCCGACGAGATCGGCTCACCCGTCTCGTCCACGAAGACGGCGCGGTCCGCGTCGCCGTCGTAGGCGACGCCGAAGTCGGCGCCGATCCGGCGCACGGCTTCGCTCACCTCGCGGAGGTTTTCGAGCTGGAGGGGATCGGCCTGGTGGTTCGGAAAGGTGCCGTCGGGCTCGAAGTAGAGCCGTTCGACCTCGAGATCCAGGCGCGCGAGCAGGGGCTCGAGCCCGACGCCGGCCATGCCGTTGCCGCAGTCGATCGCGACGCGCAGCCGGGGACGACCCGTTCCCACCGTGAGCACGTGCTCGACGTAGTCGTCGCGAACGTCCACGGCGCGGACCGAGCCGAGCGGACTGCGAGCGGCCTCGTCGCCGACGCGGCCCGCGAGCCCTTCGATCTCACGCAGACCGCTGGCCTCGCCGATCGGAATCGCGTGCTCGCGGCAGATCTTGAATCCATTGTACTGAGATGGATTGTGGGATGCGGTGATCATGATCCCGCCGTCGATGTCGAGGTGATCGACCGCGAAGTACAGCATCGGCGTGGCGACGAGCCCGAGGTCGACGACGTCGCTGCCTTCCTCGGTCACGCCGCGTACGAGAGCCTCGAACAGCTCGGGCGAGCTGCGGCGGGCGTCCCGCCCAACCGCGATGCTGCCGGCTCCGAGGTGGCGCGCCGTAGCGCGACCGATGCGATGGGCCGCCGCCGCATCGAGCTCGTCGGGGACCACCCCGCGTATGTCGTAGGCCTTGAATATCGGCACGGGCGGCAGTTTACGCTCTCCTGCGCGTGGCACCAGCGTCCGAGCGCGGGACCACCCGCGAGGCCGCAGGTCGCGCGGGTGATGCAGCTCCTCAGGGCGCCTCGCCGAGGCCGAGGTGGCGCTTCAGAAACAGCCACATGGATTGGAGAGCCTTGCCCGGAAGACTCGTGTGCGTGCCTTCGAACCAGAGGATCTGCTTGGGCTCCCCGGCGGCCTCGAACAGCGCCTCGCTCGCCTCGCGCGGAATCGTCGCATCGCAGGTCGCGTTGACGAAGAGCAGCGGGCGCGGCGCGAAGCGGGCCACGGTTCGGGCCGGGTCCGCTTCGGCTGGCCCCAGACCGCTCCCGCCGAGGGCCAGGGCGGCTGCGCGCGGACGCGGATCGAGAGCGCAGAAGGTGGCGCCGATGATCGCGCCGAGGCTGAAGCCCGCATAGACGATGCGCGCGCCGTCGATGGCCGGCAGGCTCTGGAGCGCGTCGAGGGCCCGCGCGAGGTCGAGCACGCTCTGGCGGACCCACTCGACCACGAACGCGCCGGTCGTGGGATCGGCGTCGGCCGCGGGCGCCACAGCGGCGGCGAGGAGAGGCGCCAGCTTGGCGTCCGCGCGCTCCCCGTGCAGCGGGAAGTCGATCGAGGCGACGGCCGCCCCGGCGCGCACCCACGGTCCCGCAGCCGCGTCGAGGTACGCCGCGTCCTTCGATCCCCAGAGACCGTGCTGAAGCAGCACGAGGGCGAAGGGCTCTTCCCCACCGGGCGGGAGCAGGAGTCGCACCGGAACGCGATCGCCGCGACTCGTGTACTCGAGGCGGAGGGCGCCGAGATCCGGATGCGCCTGTGGGGGCTTCGCCTCCCGTGTCCACAAGCCGAGGGGCTCGCTGCGAGCGGCGAGCAACGACGCGTCGGCGTCCATGGCGTGCAGTCTAGCGAGGGGATGGCGCCCGAGCGGGTTCCGCTAAGGGGCCAGGAGCAGCTTTCGGGCGCGGTAGAGGTTGGACTTCACCGCGTCTTCCGTCTTGTCGGTGGCCGTCGCGATCTCGTGGATCGAGTGGTGCTGGAGGTGAAACAGCCGGAAGAGCTGCCACTGATCGGCGTTCAGACGATGGGCGGCCGCCTTCTCGAGGCGCGCAATCCGCTCGCTGCACTCGTAGTTCTCGAGCGGTGTCGGCTCGCGGTGCTGGGCGGGGATCAGCGGGTGGATCTGCGGGGGATCCTCGGCCTCGAGGGGCACGGTCACGTGTCGCTTCTTCTTGAAGCGCGCAGCAATCGTGCGGCGTGTCAGGCCGAGCACCCACGCGACAAAGGGCGCGTCGCCGCGGAAGGAACTCATCGACGAGAAGACGTTGATGAAGACCTCTTGCACCGTCTCCTCGACGTCGGAGCGGTTGTCGATACGGCGGCTGACGAAGCGATAGACGCGGGGGAAGTAGCGCTGGTAGAGGATCTCGAACGCGTCGTGGTCGCCGCGCCCGCCGCGCTCGATCAGGATCTCGTCGGTGATCGGCGCCGTCTCGATCGCTTCAGGCGCTGCCATGCGACATCCCCAGCTTCCCCGCAGGGCTCGCAGCCCTTCGGGTGTACAGCTCCACGTATAGAGAGTGGCCCGGGGTAGTCGAGAGGTGTCAAAACTTGTCACCGACCTCGGAAAACGTCGCCCCGCGGGGGGTGGAACGCGTCGAACTCGCTGCGTTCCGCCGACGTCAGTCCCAGGTCGGCGTCGGTGAGGCCGGTTCGGAAGGCGGGAACTTCGATTGCGCCGGCCGGGGCGGGAGGTAGCGCCTCGCGCCGCGGCGGTGCGCCGTCCAGCGCTTCGATCAGGATCTCGAGGGTCGAGCCGTCTCCCACGCAGCGGTAGACCGCCAGCGCAAAGGCATCGGGACCGAGCTGGGAGGCGGCTGCCACGGCCTGGGGCCGGATCGACGGGCAGAC